>QZJM01000067.1 GCA_003605065.1 Dethiobacter sp.
GAGCTTGTTATGGCCCGTTTACGTTCCTTCTTCAGGCCGGAGTTTTTAAACAGGGTAGACGATATCGTAGTCTTCCATCCCCTTGGTAAAGAAGATCTGGAAACCTAGTGGTGTCAAACCTAGTGAAACCTAGGAACCTAGTGGTGTCAGGTCTTGAATATTGAATATAATACCCAATATATTCCATGCAAATTCAAATTTCAAGACCTGACACCAACCTACCCACAAGACCTGACACCAACCTACCCCAACCTACCCTTTAGGTTTTTTCAGGAAAGAGCTTCCAGCTCTTCGGAAACGATCTGGGTAACCTTGTTTTCTTCGTTAACAAAAACTATTTTAGGCTGAAAATTTACCAGCTCTTCCCGGGAATATTGAGCATAACTTATGATAATAACCGTATCTCCGGGTTGAACAAGCCGGGCTGCGGCTCCGTTAAGGCATACATCACCTCTGCCGCGTTCCCCGGTAATAACATACGTTTCCATCCTGGCACCATTATTGTTATTTACAACCTGAACTTTTTCGTAAGGAAGAATGTCAGCCTTTTCCATAAGCTCTGCATCGATTGTTATACTGCCCACATAGTTCAAATTAGCATCGGTAACAGTTGCCCTGTGAATCTTGGACTTGCACATCGTCCTAATCAAAGTTTACACCTCCACAAGAACGTTATCTATTAATCTGGTTTTTCCGAACTTTACGGCAACAGCAATTAAGCACCGGCCTTTTATGATAGGAACTGAATACAATTCTTTACTATCTACGATTTCCACATAATCTAGCCTGGCATGCCTGGCTTTAGAGATTAATTCAGCAATGTTTTCTTTTATTATCCCTGCTTCTCTTTCTCCTTTCCTGATTTGTTCCTCTGCTTCTATTAAACTTTTGTAGATAACAACGGCTTCTTGCCTCTGTTCCGGGGAAAGGTATTTATTGCGGGAACTCATGGCCAAACCATCGGGTTCCCTCACTGTGGGAAGCACTATAACTTCCAGATTCATATTTAGATCCTGAACCATTTTTTGGAGAACAAAAGCCTGCTGGGCATCTTTTTGACCGAAATAGGCACGGTCAGGACAGACTAAATTGAATAACTTGCCAACTACTGTGGTAACACCCAGAAAATGCCCGGGCCGTGATGCGCCACAAAGGCCCTCCGTCAGCCTCTCGACCTGAACAAAAGTGGCATATCCCGGAGGGTACATCTCCTTAACAGATGGCGAAAAAATAAGGTCACAACCTGTTGAACCAGCCATTTTTGTATCTCTCTCCAGGTCCCGCGGGTACTCCTCATAGTCTTCCCCGGCACCAAACTGCAGGGGATTTACAAAAATGCTGACAACCATAAAATCATTTTCAGCTTTGGCCGTTCTCATTAGAGAAAGGTGCCCTTCGTGCAAAAAACCCATGGTAGGTACAAAGCCGATACGCAAACCTTTTTGCTTTTTCTCTTCTATAATATTCTTTAACGAAGGTATATCCGTAACAACTTGCAAAAATCTCCCTCCCCCCAAAACATGCTCATTACTCCTCCATGACCATTGCCAAAACTTCTTCAGACATGGTAAAGAAATGTTTTTCTTCGGGGAAAGAACCCTGCTTAACTTCGGAGATATAATCAATTATCCCTTTTACCATCTCATTCCGGGCTTCTGCATATTGCTTGACAAACTTGGGCCTTTTGCCTGTATACAGACCCATAACATCGTGATAAACCAGAACCTGCCCGTCACAAAACTTTCCGGCGCCGATGCCAATTACCGGTATCGACAGTTGTTCCGAGATTGCTTTGGCCAGCTGCCAGGGAACACACTCCAGAACCAGTGAAAAGGCACCGGCATCCTCTATAACCAGAGAGTCTTCCATCATTTTTTTAGCCACCCTGGGATCTTTTCCCTGTACTTTAAAGCCTCCCAATTGTCCTGCCGATTGGGGTGTTAAGCCCAAATGCCCCATTACAGGAATACCTGCCCGGGTGATACTCTTTACGGCCCCAACTATTTCCAAACCGCCTTCCAGTTTTACCCCCTGCGCCCCCGTCTCCTGGATTATCCTTCCGGCATTGCGCAGGGCGTCTTCGTTATTAACCTGGTACGTTAAAAAAGGCATATCTACTACAACAAAAGCTTTTTTGCTTCCCCTTACAACCGCCTTACCATGGTGAATCATATCGTTTAGAGTAACGGCAAGGGTGTCCTCATAACCGAGAACGACCATCCCCAGGGAATCCCCCACAAGTATAAACTCTACACCGGCCTCATCAACCAGCTGTGCCGTAGGGTAGTCATAGGCGGTAACCATGGCAATTTTCTCTTTTCGCTGCTTCATTTCTTTAAAATCCAGGGTAGTAAAACGTTCAGCACTCATTTTCTTGACCTCCCAGTAAAGTTTTAAGCTGATCTTCCTGTTCTTTATTTAACGTTCCCTTCCGAGCAGCCAGATAAACAGTATAAAGACCCAGTTGCCTGTATAAAGGAACTAATTTCGGAACAAGTTCCTTCATTTTTCCAATATGGGAACTGATTGTAGAAACATCACCCCGTGCTACCGGTCCGGTCAGAGCCTTTTCGGGCCCCAGATCCCTGATATTGCCTAAGGTACCGTAAATAAGGGGAGATAATGATTCAAAAGCTTTTTCCGGAGGAATATCCATTAAACCGTACATTTTTAAAGCTATATCCATCAGGGAAACCAGGTAGTTGCAGGCCACACATGCCGCCGCATGATAGACAGGTTTCATATCCGTAGGGATAGAAAGCATTTGCCCTTCCAGGGCCTGTACCATTTCACCGGCAACAGGAAAAGCTTCTTCGTCTCCTTCTACAGTAAAAAAGGTCCCCGGCAAAGAGCGCAGCCCTACTTTAAACTCCGGAAAGGTCTGCAGGGGATGAAAAGAAAGGATACTGGCGCCATCCTCCCGGGCAGAGGATAATATCTCCGAACTATGGGCACCACTTGTATGTAAAACAATCTGCCCCTTTTTAAAGCCCTTTTTTGCCGCTATGCTAGCACATACCTCTTTAATAACCCGGTCCGGAGTGGTCAGGAAGATAATATCTGCCTCCCCGGCAGCCTTTTCAGGTTCGCTGAAAACCGGGCATTCCAGCAAACCGGCAGCCAGTTTCCTGGATTCTGCTGTCCGGGAAAAAGAAGCAATTATCCTGTAACCCTTATTTTTTAAGGCGTATCCCAGTACTTTCCCTACATTGCCTGCACCGATAATAGCTATCTTTTTCATTTATTAGGCCTCTTCCGATAAAAATTTAAAAGCCTTCCTGCGGGGCAGGAAGGCACTACCACTCCATATGTACCCTCTGTCCCGGTCCTTTTCCTGGCTCCAGGCAGAAAATATATATTTTTATCCATCCATGATCAAAAATTAACGAAAAATGGTGCAGGTACTCGTTCCCACCCATAGTAATTTTACCATCTTTCTTAACCAATTGCAATAAAAATGATTGCAATTTTTATACCTTTACCAGCTGTATTTTAACAATTCTACCAGAAGCGAGACACTGTTTTCCACATCGTCTAAATCTACCATTTCCGCCGGAGTATGAATATAACGGCAGGGAATAGATAAACCCCCGGAGGGGATACCTTCCCTGGCAAGATGTATGGCTCCGGCATCAGTACCGCCCTTTTCCAGGACCTCGAGCTGGTAGGGAATATTATTTTTTCCAGCAACTTCGATCATCAGGCTGGTAACCCGGGGATGGCATATAACGGACGAATCCTTAATTTTGACAGCCGGTCCTTTCCCCAGGGAAACACTTGTTTTGAATTCAGGTTCAGGCGTATCTCCCACTCTCGTAACATCAACGGCCAGGCCATAATGGGGCTTCAGCCGGTAAGAAACGGGCCTGGCGCCCCTTAACCCAACCTCTTCCTGAACAGTAAAAACAAAATACACCCCGTTAGGCAAGTTTAAAGGTGAAAGTCTTTTCAAGGCTTCTATAACCACAGCACAACCGATGCGATTGTCAAGAGATTTTGCCATAATCCGCCTTCCTTCCTGGCTAAAGGAAGCGAGGAAGACAGCGGTATCACCTATTTTAACCTTCTCCTGAGCTTCTTCACGGGTCCTGGCCCCTATATCCAGGTAGAGCTTGTCAAAATCGAGCTCCTTTGGCTCCTTGATTTTCTCCTGTCCAATGACACCTACGGTTCCATTTTCAAAAATCACCTTCATCCCGGTCAAAATATTTTTAAAGACACCACCCATATTGGTAAAACGCAAAAAACCGTTTTCATCTATAAAAGTAACCATCAAGCCGATCTCATCCATATGCGCAGCTACCAGGATCTTTTTATCAGCTTGATTCCCCTTGGTAACAACTAAATTGCCAAGAGTATCGATAAAAAATTTTTCATGCAGTTTTTCCAGTTCTTCGATTATAAGGGAACGGACTTTATCTTCCCGGCCGGCAGGGCCAAAAGATTGACACAGTTTTGTTATTAACTCATTCATACCTCTAACCCCTTTTCATGTACTGATCTTATAAAAGCATCTGTTATCTCCACGAGATTCTGCCAGTCTTCCAGAAACAGCAGCGAAACCGGTGCATGAATATACCTGCAGGGCGTGGATATGACACCGGCAGCGGCTCCGCTCCCCGAGAGAGAAATGGCCCCGGCATCAGTAAAACTGCCGCCATAACGACGAAACTGGTAGGGTCTTTTTTGCGTTTCGGCTACCTCAATCAACCGCTCTAAAATCCGGGGATGTGTAATAACAGAATCATCTTTTACAGTAAAAGCGGGACCGGAACCGAGGGAGGTAGAGTAATCCTGTTCCCTGGCCTCCGGAATATCGGCCGCACTGGTTGTTTCCATAACCAGGGCTATCCTGGGATTTACCCTGTAGGCCGCCACCCCGGCTCCTCTTAAACCTACTTCTTCCTGCACGGTAAATACTGCCGTAAAAGAAAAAGGATAATCCCTCTGTAAAATTTCCAGCAGTGCTGCACAACCGGCCCTGTTATCAAGGGCCTTTCCCTTAACTATATTTTCAAAAGAACTTGCCTCGCTGTAAAAAGAGATATAGTCGCCCACCTTGACTGCCTTTTCAGCATCTTCCCTGCTTTTAGCCCCTATATCAATGTATAGTTTATCCACTTCCAGCGCCTTTTCTCTCTCTTCTTTTTTTTGCAGGTGGACAGCCTTGGCCCCAATTACTCCTAAAATATCGTTGGGCCCGATCCTGACCGGCTTGGCAATAAGGGCTTTTTCATTTATTCCCCCCACTTTATAAAAACGCAGGTGCCCGCTTTTTTCGATAGAGGAAACCATTAAACCGACCTCATCCATATGAGCAGATAACATTAAACCTTTTTCTTTCCTGCTTGACCTGCCATCTTTACAAGCATATAAATTCCCCAGGGAATCTGTGTGGTTTCTTATCCCCCATAAGTTCAGTTTTTCCCTGATAAAGTTTCTTACCCTGGTTTCATCACCGGAAACGCCCGGTATTTGCGAAAGTTCTGTTATAAGCATGATAATCCCTCCACAAAAGCGCTGTTTAAACCCGCGGTAAAATAAGCCAGAAGTCTTCCTGCAACCTTTATATCTTCCAGGGTTACCAGTTCCACGGAAGTATGCATGTAGCGAAGCGGGACAGAAACAAGAGCCGTAGGTATCCCTCCCAGGCTTACCTGAATGGCACGGGCATCGGTGCCCGTCGGTCCCGGGGATACATCCTTCTGATAGGGAAGGTTATACTCTTCGGCAGCATCAAACAAACCTTTGGCCAGATGGGGATGAATATTGGGGCCCGTAGTAATAACCGGCCCTTTCCCCAGGGGAGAAACTTCATATTCCTGTGCCCCGGGGAAATCACCGTGGCAGACATCCACAGCAATGCCCACATCAGGGGAAATTCCATATGTAGAAACTACAGCACCTCTTATCCCCACCTCTTCCTGAACAGTGGCCACCAGGTAAAGATGGGCTTCATGATTGATCTGACTCATTTCTTTGACACACTGCCATAAAACAGCCACTCCGGCACGATCATCCAGTGCTTTTCCGGCACGGCAGTTATTTAAAAGAGTCAGGAAATTCCTTTTAATGGCCGTAACAGACCCTACTTTAATTACTTGGTCAGCCAGTTCCCGGGAAAGGCCTGTATCTATAAACAAATTTTCCATTTCCACGCTCTTGTTTTTTTCCTTTTCTTTCTCCATATAGGGCGGCTTAAAACCTATAATGCCATCCACAGGGTTTTGGCCATAAACGGTAACTTCCTGGCCTGGAAGGGTTCGCACATCAAAACCGCCCAGAGAAGTAAACCTCAAAAACCCGTTTTTTTCTATTTTAGTAATTATTAGCCCGATTTCATCCATATGGGCACATATAAGAACCCTGGGAGCACCTTCTCTGCTGCCTTTTTTAAAAAAAATGAGGTTTCCCAGGTTATCTGTTCTGGTATCATCAACATAAGGAGAAAATGCTTCGAAAATACAACCGGCAACATTTTTCTCATAACCGGAGACCCCGTCTTTTTGTGTTATTTCCTGCAAAAAACCGTTTAAATCCAATCTGCAAAGCCTCCTTTACCGGTTAAGCCAGGCTAGACCAGTAATTTTTGTAACTGAGCGGTTGTTTGATACACTTTTTGACTTTGAGCAAGGGTAAGAGTGCCCGTTCCGCAGCTGGGGGTCAGGAGATACTGCCTCGCCAGAAGTTCCTGATTAACCCCCCGACGGGAAAGGCGCCTGATGCCATCATAAAACTTCTCTTTTAAAGAAGCGGCATTCTCTTTTTCAATAGCGTCGGAGGTAGGAACAAGGCCCCAGCCCAGGCAGCCGCCTTTTTCCAAAAAATTTTCCAATTCTCCACTATAAACCAGCATGGATTCAAAAAAGGCATAAGCATCAAAATTTACTATGTGCAGAGGAAGTTTAAACAATATGGACCAATCGATTCCGGAGCAGCAATGGACACCAGCATAAGCCCCTTCTTCCCTTACTGCCCAAATAACCTCTTCCAGGCTTTGAAAGATATGTTCACGGGAGAGAGACACGTAAGGAGATTGGCCGTAAGAAAGCAACAGGGGTTCGTCAATAAAAATTACCACCGGCAGGGAAAATTTCTTTAAAGCCTGCACCTGATACCTGGCTGTTAAAGCCAGCGTTTTATTGATAATATCACGAAGGTCATCGTGGTAAAAAGCGGCGGTGCCGTCCCCGGCATTTACCTGTAAACCGACAGAAAGGGGGCCGCTTAGCTGACCTTTTAAAAAAAGCGGCTTTCTAGATAAGCTTTCCCAATTTGCATCTAAAAATTTATAAAATCCTGCGGCAGATTCCCGGGAAAAGGCAAAAAAGGAAAGGCCGTTTTCTTTGTCCCCTTCTTCCCGGCAGCAAAGGTAACGTTCATAAAATTTTTCCTCTTTTTCCAGCCAGTCCTCTTCAAGATCATAAAAAAAGGGGGTTTCCCCCTTTTTCAGATCCATCATTCCCAGTTTTACCAGCGGGTTCAGATACTGCCTGAGGAAACTTTCCGTTTGGTCACGCCCGGGCAGCTGCGGCCAGTGCGGGCCGAAGGGCAGTGTTTCCCTTATCAGTTCAAGGGCAGGAACCGGCTGTTCATAAGGCATACTGCCGATTCCCGTTGCCGATCCATAAAGAAAACTTATATCCTCAGTCAAAACTTTTTCCTCCCCTGTGGGGAAGCGGGTATATTTTTAAACTGGATTGGCCTTGATAATATACTCCTCTTCCCAGGTAATTTCGTTAATGGCATTTTTGATAGCATCCACGGAGGGGTTTTGTTGGCAAAGCAACCCGTATTCGATACTATCAACCAGGGCTATCCAGCTTGCTTCGATTATATTCTCGGAAACGCCAACCGTTCCCCATCTTTTGTTGCCATTTTGAGAAATAATTAAGACCCGCACCTTGGCTCCTGTACCGTCTTTCCCGTCCAGTACCCGCACTTTATAGTCCACTAGCTTAATGGTCCTTATCTCTGGATAAATTTCTTCCAGGGCCTTGCGTAAAGCATTATCCATAGCGTTAACGGGACCGTTTCCTTCAGCAGCCGTATGAACTATCCTGTCTCCCACTCTCAATTTTATCGTGGCTTCTACATGAAGATCGCTTCCCCGTCGCTCCTTATCGAGTATAAGCCGAAAAGCCTCCAGCTTAAACAAGGGTTTATAGGTTTCTAGGGTTTTCCAGATCAGCAGTTCAAAGGAACCCTCCGCCCCTTCAAATTGATAACCTTCATGTTCCATCTTTTTAAGAGCGTTTAAAACCTTGATGGCTTCGGGATAGTTCTTAATTAACTGTATATCATTTTCCTTTACTTTGAAAAGAATATTGCTCTTACCGGAGAGTTCGGAAATTAAGATGCGCCTTTTATTGCCCACCTCTTCAGGATCGGCGTGCTCATAGGTTTGGGAGTGCTTGACAACGGCATCCACGTGGATGCCTCCTTTGTGAGTAAAAGCATTTCTGCCCACATAAGGCTGACCGTCCTGGGGAATCATGTTAGCCAGTTCGGCGACCACCTTGGAAATCCTGGTTAGCGCTTTCAACTGTTCAGGCCTGAATTTCTCTATATTCAGCTTAAAATGCATATTGGCAATAATACCACAGAGATCTGCATTTCCACATCTTTCTCCATAACCGTTAATAGTTCCCTGGACATGGCTCGCTCCGCTTTGCAGGGCAATAATAGAATTGGCTATAGCCATTCCACAATCGTTATGAGCATGAATACCGAGAGGAATATCAAATTCTTTTTTAACTTCCAAGATGATGCGCTGTACATCCAGAGGCATTGTTCCACCGTTGGTATCACATAAAACCACTGAGTCCGCACCGCTTTTTACAGCGGCCCGGATGGTTTCCAGGGCATAAGCAGGGTTATTTACAAAGCCATCAAAAAAATGTTCGGCATCATAAATAACTTCAAGCTTCCTGGTTTTTAAACAAGAAATCGTATCCGCAATCATAGCCAGGTTTTCGGCCAGGGTCGTTCCCAGGGCATGAGATACATGAAAATCCCAGCTTTTCCCTACAACAGTCACTACGGGAGTGTTAGCCCCCAGCAATGCCAGCACATTAGCATCAGACTCCACATCGGCTCCGGCACGCCTGGTGCTGCCAAAAGCGGTTATTTTTGCCTGCCTGAGGGATATATCCTTCAAGCGGGTAAAGAATTCCATATCCTTAGGATTGGAACCCGGCCATCCCCCTTCAATATAATCTATACCGAGGGTATCCAGAAGCTTTACGATCTGGATTTTATCGCCTACAGAAAAAGAAATACCTTCTCTTTGGGCTCCATCCCTTAAAGTTGTATCGTAGATCTTAACAATGCTCATAAAAACCTCCAAAGACTTCCTGAGTAAATTAGAAATATTATACTATAAGGCTTAAAACGTGTCTACTGCGTACAAGCAATTTCTTGATGCAGTTTGTAATTACAAAGATTTTCCTGCCTTTGACACTGAATAGATAAAAATATAACGGAAAAGCTAAAAAAGAAATTAAAAGGAAAGGAGGAGAAATGATGCAAACAACCAGAGCCAATATCAAAAATATTGGTAAAGCAGAGTTTATGTCCCTTTTTCATCAATACCAGGGCGAATCGCTTTGCTCCAAAAAGCTCAGCGCCTATGCCAATCAGGTTCAGGATCCCAATTTGAAAAATATGATTAGCCAGATGAGTTCCCAGTGCCAGGATCGAGCCAACCGCCTATCGTCTTTTTTACAGGAAGCTGGCGGAAGCAACCTGCTTTCCTAAAAAATAAACTAGCTGAAAAAGGAGGTTAGTAAAAGATGCAGCAAATCCAACAGCTTACGGACAAAGATATAGCCGGTGATGTATTGACGGGAGTCAAGTATATGGCCCAGGGATACATGATGGCGGTAATGGAATCAAACGATCAAAATCTGCGCCAGACTTTTAAGGATTTTCATGACCAGTGCTTAAATGACCAGTACCGGATTTTTCAGGTTATGAATCAACACGGCTGGTATAAAGTTCCCATGATCCTTGATGAAGCACAAGCACAACCAGCACAGCGTTTTTAAAGACTGAAAAAAACATTTTCCGTCTTAATATCAGCCTGCCCGCTTCTGTTGTTACAGGAAGCGGGTTGTATTTATTATACGTTTCTGTACAGGATTTCACTTCATTTCAATTAAACAGGTTCTCATCAGCCATTCTTATTTCTCATAGTATCCCGCAGGTTCATGAAAGTTATAACTTTTTTTAATTTATGGATAAAAGGCAGCATACCTGCATTCCCTTTTACCACAGGAACTGCCCCTATTAACAATTCACTGATTTTTAAGAACTTTTCCGCAACATAATGCTGGCGGTTATAAAGGAAAAAAGGTTCCTGGTTTTTTACAGAATGGGCAATAGCATCACAAAAGGGAATTGCCCCCAAATATTCCACCGGCAAATGTAAAAACTGCCTGGAAGCGAAGCTGATAGTATCCCATACATGGTAAGCTTCTTTTTCCTTCTCGGCCTTGTTGACAATTAGTTTAATTCCACTTTTTACCTCGTAATTGGCCAGAACTTTGATCAGTGAGTAGACATCTACTATGGCATGGGGGTCAGGTGTGGCGATTAAAACAATCTCGTCTGCCGCCAGTAAAAAATTAGTTACATTACGGGAAACCCCGGAACCTGTATCAAGGAGCAGATAGTCCGCCAAACTATCAAGCTTATTAAATGCAGTGATTAACCTGCTGAACTGCCAATCTTTCAAATTAGCAAGCTCATCCAGACCAGAACCGCCTGGAACCAGCATTAAACCCTGAGGCCCATGAACAATTATTTCCTCAATCTCTTTTTGCCCGTTAACAAGGTGAAAAAGGTTATAGGGTGCCTTTAATTGTAAAAGGATATCAATATTGGCCGTACCAAGATCCACATCGATGATGCAGGTTCTTTTTCCCAGGGATTGCAGGGCCAGGGCAACATTTACGGTGGCAGTACTTTTGCCAACTCCACCTTTTCCGCTGCTCATAGCAATTACCCTGCTTGCACTTGCAGGCTTGTCCTCCCGGCCCCCGCGGGAAATAGCACCCGGTGCGGCGATTGTCAGGTTACGCCCGCCGTCAAAACTCCTGGCCACAATTTCAGATTGAAAAGGAGCCCTGTGTCCATGCAAAAAGCTCACTTCTACAACTGTTCCTACCGGTAAAGGTATAAACTTCCCCTTTGCTTCCGGCATGGCAATAACCCAGGATTTCTTTCCCTGGCTTAAAACCCTGGTAATAAATTCCCCCTTATAAAGTTTGGAATGAGGTTTTATTTTTAAAAAAGTGCTTTCCATGTTTTCCATATAAAGGTTCTCTCTTAAAAAATATTTTGTTAACCTTAAATTTCCTTTATTATTTATTTCCATAGATTAATGCTAAATCCTGCAAAATATTTTAATAAAGTGCCTTTTTAACCGCCTCTTGTGGAGAACCGACGATATCTAAACCATGAAAGTGGTAAGATGGCCACAAGGCAATGACTTTTTTCTTATCTTTAAGAGCTATGGAAATTTCTGAAAGCGTGCCATATTCCCCGGAAACAGCAATCAGGACATCTCCACTCCTGCTTTTTAAGAATAGAGGAGTTTTTAGCTTAAACATAGAAATTAATAGTACTAAAACCCTTCGGAAGGGGTCCTGGTATTTGTTGTTTATCGGCACAGCGGGTTACAGCTACCGCGACTGGATCGGACCATATTATCCTCCGGGAACGGCCCCCGGTAAAATGCTGGAAATATATGCAGGGGAATTTTTTTTGTAGAGATTAATTCTACTTATTACCGTTTGCCCGATTGGAAAATGATAAAGCTTATGGAAGAAAAAACTCCCCCGGGCTTTCAATTTGTAATTAAAGCCCATGAATCTATAACCCACCAGCACAGTAAAGATTATAAAATAAACTGCCAAAAATTTAAAGAAGCCTTACAACCCCTGGAAGAAAACGTTAAGCTGGGAGGTATTTTAGCGCAATTTCCTTACTCTTTTCAGAATAACAAAGAAAATCGTAAATACCTTCTCGATTTAAAAGAAAGTTTCTCTCCTTTCCCTCTTATTGCAGAATTTCGCCGCCGGGAGTGGCAGCAGGAAGCTCTTTTCAAGCTCCTGCAGGAAAACAATATTGCCTATACTTGCGTTGATGAACCACAGTTGAAAGGTTTGATGACGCCCCTGGCCGTGCGGACGGCACCGCTCGCTTACCTGCGCTTTCACGGCCGTAATTCTTCCAGCTGGTGGAATCATAAAAAACCCTATGAGAGGTATAATTACCTTTACAGCCAGGAGGAACTGGCGGAATGGGTTCCCAGGATAAATAAAATCCGCCAGGGTGCAGAAAAACTTTTTATCTCCTTTAACAACCATTTTCAGGCCCAGGCAGTTGCTAACGCCCGTATGATGCAAAAAATTCTCAAAAAGGCGGAGTCCCAAAATGACAAAATGCCCACTAGAAAACAGCAGTGACAATAACTCCTGGCAGGCCCGGCTTCGCCAGGAACTAAATCCCGAGCAGTATTTTTTTGTAACACACCGTAATTCGTCCTTACTGGGTATTGCCGGTCCCGGATCCGGTAAAACCCGTGCCCTGACCTTTCGCGTAGCAAATTTGCTAAAAGAAAATATTCCCCCCGAGAATATCCTGCTGGTAACTTTTACCAATAAGGCCGCTGAAGAAATGAAAAATCGTGTCAGAGAAATTATTGGCTATCTCCCCCCAGGGTTATGGGCCGGGACATTCCATAGTATCGGAGCAAGAATCTTAAGGCGCCATGCTTCCCTGGTTAACAGGGGGGCAAATTTCTCCATCCTGGATGAAGACGACCGGGGAGCGATGATAAAATCATCCCTCTCTTCTTTAAAAGTAAATTTGAAGTCAAAAGACCAAAATCTTTTTATTAAAAGAGGATTGCTGGGTAAAATACTAAGCTCTGCCAGGAATTCCGCCCTGGACCTGGAGACATATATTGATAACCAGATACCGGACCTGTCGAATTACCTTCCCTTTTTTAAGAAAATAGAGGAAGTATATGAAGAAAAAAAACTTCTGGCAAATGCCTTCGACTTTGACGATCTTTTAAACACATGGCTGGAGTTGTTTCGTGAAAACGATAATATCAGGCAGCACTACCAGGAACAGTTTCAACATATCCTGGTAGATGAATACCAGGACACCAACGCCATTCAGGACCAGCTCGTTTTACTGCTGGGAGAAAAGAGCTGCACCTGCCTGGTAGGAGACGACGCCCAGTCAATTTACAGTTTTCGCTGTGCCGAAATAGGTAATATATTAACATTTCCTTTGAAGAGGCCGGATTGTACCATTGTTAAACTGGTGCAGAACTACCGCAGCGTACCGGAAATTCTGGAGCTGGCCAATTGCTCCATTTCTAAAAACAAACAGCAGATAGACAAGGAGCTCTTCACCGTACGGGAATCAGGAGAAAAACCCTGGGTGTATGTAGCTCCCGATAACTTCCAGGAAGCATATTTCATTGTTGCCAAAATACAGGAATTTTTCGACGAAGGGCAAAATCTAAGCGATATAGCTGTTCTTTACCGCAGCTCGTACCTTGCGCAGGATGTGGAATTGGAGCTGCTGAAAAGAAATATTCCCTATCTTACCTTTGGCGGTTTAAAATTTTTGCAGAGAGCACATATAAAAGATATCCTGGCTTGGCTTAAAATACTGGAAAATCCCCGGGATGAAATTTCCTGGCAGCGGGTGGTCCTTATGCATGAAGGCCTTGGAGAGGCCACCTTTCAAGGTTTATGGCGGAAAATGCGTTCTTACCCCCAACCCCTGCAGGCTGTCATCCAGGAAAAAATCATCCCTGCACGGGGGCTTAAGGGCTGGAAAGCATTATTGGAAACCCTGCGGCAGTTGGAAAATGCAGGTTCAGAAAATGTTCCCCGGCTGATTAAGATTATTATCGAAAGCCACTACCGAGAATATCTGAAGGAGAAATATCCTGACGATTTTACAGAACGGAGTATGGGTATTGAAAGACTCGCCGCCTACGGTTCCCGCTGTTCTTCGCTTCAGGAATTTCTGGAATCCCTTATTTTGGAAGAAACCCTCGTTATGGAAGGTTTAAAAGAAGAAAGCCCGGAAAAAGATTTTCTTACTCTTTCCACCATCCACAGTGCCAAAGGCAAGGAGTGGAAAACTGTCCTCCTGATAGGCCTTAATGAAGGCCGTTTTCCCACTTCCCAGGGTGCCAAAAACATGGAAGAAGAAAGGCGCCTGTTTTACGTAGCGGTAACACGGGCCAAAGATTACCTGTATTTAACTGCTTCTCAGGAAGAATACAGGGGATGGGGAAGTTATCTCAGCGGCCCTTCTTCTTTTATCAGGGAGCTGCCCCTTCACTGCTATCAAGTATTATTTGAAGATTGAAGTGGGGAATTTTTTCAAAAACAGTCGAATCCTGCGCTTGCCCGGGAAATAATAAATAAGCATATTTTTTAAAGCGCCCGGGGAAACTATTTCCTGAGGTGCAGATGCAGTGATTCTCGCCAATCTTATTGGACCCATAATTTTTAAAAAAAAGAAACCCGCCTTTTTCGGCAGGTTTGCAACCTCATAAAATTTACCCTTGCTTTTCTTTCAGCATATCAATAAAATCACCAAGCAGGACTTCTATTTCCTTACTTTTTTGGATAATTTCTTCGCTTGCTGCTTCTCTGGAGGTCCTGACCAGACCCTGTAAACTCTCTCTTCATTTTTCAGTAGCAAGCGAAATTTTTTCCCAATCCAAAGTTAATCACCTCCAGGTTAGTTTTCCCCGGAAGTAATCATTTTAATTAATTTTATTATCCCCCTTAAACCTTTATAAATCAGAAAATAGCCCGGTAAGCTATTAAAAACGCTCAACCGGCAAATAAAAATCTTTCTGATCGGCGGACGTAAAAACTAGCATAAGCTTCAGCAATTACCTGCAAAAATATACGAAAGTATGATTGCTATTTAAAGCTGTTTGCTTTATATTAATAGAACATTTTGGGTCTGGCAGGAAATCGGGATAAGGTGTCGTATCGGCATAGGAGAAAATCCCCTGCAGGCCAAAATGGCCTGTGATCGATTTGCCAAAAAAAATACCGAAGGGATTTTTCGGCTGACCCATGAAAATTACGCGGAGTTCACCTGGCCCCTCCCCGTCAGGGACCTTTTCGGAGTAGGTTCACGCATGGAACGTAATTTTTTAAACATAGGTATCCGAACCATAGGCCACCTGGCCGCCCTCCCGAGGGGAGATTTGAAACGCCGCTGGGGGGTCAATGGAGAAATTTTATGGCTCAATGCCCATGGCATTGATTACTCCAGAATAGAACCCCGGTGTGGAAAGGAAACCCGCAAGGGAGTGGGCAGCTCCATGACCCTGCCCAGGGATTACAGGAGCAGTAAGGAGATAGAGGTAGTTTTCCTGCTATTTTTGTTCTACAAAGCGCATTAAACTATAGGCGCACTGGGCCCGGTTCGCCGGCTTTGAAGGATCAAACCCGGGATAGAGAAGACCCTTTTCCCTGGCCACCCGCACAAACCCTGCGTGCCATGGTTCCCCCGGGCTGGCTTGAGCGCTGCTCCCCTTTCCTGAGGCCTGCACCAGAATAGCAGTCACTTCCGCACCGCTGATGGTATCCTCAGGAAAGAAAAGCGGCGGGCTAATGCTTTTACCTTTAATCAGACCCAGGTCTGCAGCTACCTTTATAA
>QZJM01000023.1 GCA_003605065.1 Dethiobacter sp.
AATATTTTATGTTATAATAAAGTGATTTTTTAGAAAAGGAAATAGTAAATATGCTGGCGTTATGCAGGAAAAAAAGTATTTATTTAAGAGAGGAGGGTTGCCTTTTCCTGCAGCAGTTTTGCTGTCAGAACAGGCGATAGCTTGCTTTTAGAAAGAATTGAAGTAGGTCCTTTTATATCCAATTGTTATCTAGTAGCCTGCCCGGAAACCAGAGAAGCGGTTATTATTGATCCCGGAGCCGAGGGAAAGTTTATTATTAAACGGGTCCGTGAGTTGGGACTAAAAGTAAAATATATAATTAACACTCATGCTCATATCGATCATGTAGGGGCCAACGGGGATGTTAAGGACGCTTTTAACGTTCCTATCCTTGTTCATAGCGCTGATCTGCCCCTGTACCGCAGTCCCCAGGCGAGTACGGCTCTTTTTATGGGCCAGGGCCAAACAGCGCTTCCGGATCAGACTTTGCAAGAGGGAGATGTGCTGGAGGTGGGTACCCTGAAAATTAAAGTCCTGGAAACACCCGGTCATACTCCCGGAGGTATCACCCTGGATATAAACGGAGTTCTTTTTAGCGGGGATACCCTTTTTGCCGGATCTATCGGCCGTACTGATTTTCCGGGAGGCTCATACCGTCAGATTATTAAAAGTATCAAGGACAAAATTTTAATCTACCCCGATGACACTGAGGTCTTTCCCGGCCATGGACCTCCGACAACGGTGGGAGACGAGCGTCGCTACAATCCTTTTTTAACATGATTTCCCCTGTTTAAGAGTATGGATTGCTGATCAATAAATTATATTTATTTTTAAAAGACATTTTGGTATAATTAACAACAGTGTGCCTGAACGCTTGTCTTGTAAATTTTGTAGAAGAGGTGGCTGGGAATGATTACAAAACCGGAACGTTTTATGATCGTAGCAGCAACAGCTGAGGCCGATCATGCCTTGACGGCATTTGATGCCGCTCTTTTAAAAGCGGGCATCGGCAATGTTAACCTTGTAAGATTAAGCAGTATTCTTCCACCGGGCTGCAAAGAGGAAAATAATATTAACTTTCCTCCCGGGGCTTTTGTTCCCACAGCTTATGGGGCGATTTGCAGTGAGACTAAAGGAGAACTTATCTCTGCTGCTGTCGGTATAGGCTTTTCGGAAGACAGCTTTGGAGTAATTATGGAGCATTCTGGTAATTGTGGCGCTGAGGCGGCCAAAATCAAAGTTGGAGAAATGGTCAGGGAATCATTTGCTAACCGGGGTCTGGAGCTAAAAGATATCAAGATAAAAAGTGTGGAACTCAGGGTAGAAAAAGCTGGAGCCGCAGTAGCTGCAGTGGCACTCTGGTAAATATGACGGTTTAATATTTGAAGGCAAAGTGGTGATGAATAGTTTGCAGATGGAATTATGGTATACCGAGAAACAGACGCTCAATTTAGGTCTTAGCTGTAAAGTGAAAGAGACGCTTTATCATGTCAAAACAGAGTACCAGGAGATGGCGGTACTTGATACAATCCAATTTGGCCGTATGCTGGTTCTCGATGGCATGGTCCAGACTACCATAGCCGATGAATTTGTCTACCATGAAATGATTACTCATATTCCGATGCATACCCATCCCTGTCCCCGCAATGTACTGGTTATCGGCGGAGGTGATGGTGGGGCGGTAAGGGAAATAATTAAGTATCCCCAGGTGGAAAAAGTAACGCTGGTAGAAATCGATGGCCAGGTTATTGAAGCAGCAAAGCGCTTTTTACCTGAAATCAGCTCTGCGCTGGAAAATACCAGGGTGGAGGTTAAGACAACTGACGGTATAGAATATGTGCGCTCCCTGGAGGATGCCTTTGATGTGATTATTGTGGACTCCACCGAACCAGTGGGGCCGGCGGTTGGTCTTTTTGGCTCCCCCTTTTATGAAGGAGCTTTTAGAGCCTTAAAACCGGATGGTATTTTTGTGGCCCAAACCGAATCTCCTTTTTTTAATTCCGACCTCATCCGAACAGTTTTCCGGCGTATAAAAACAGTTTTTCCCTGTGCCTATCTTTATCTCGCTTCTGTACCAACTTATCCCAGCGGCCTTTGGAGCTTTACACTGGGGTCAAAGCGGTATAATCCCCTGGAACCGGAAGGGAAATACGTTCCGCAGGATACCAGGTATTATACTTCCCAGATCCACCGGAGTTCTTTTTCTCTTCCCCGCTTTGTCCAGGAATTACTGGAAGACAAAACTGAGGCAGGGATATATTAATGATTTCCTCATTTCTCCCTCCTACGGAAAATTCGGGTGTATACCTGGCTGCCGGTGACGAATCGAAAGCCAGGGGGGTTATCCTGGGTGCTCCATTGGATGATACAGGTTCATTCAGGCCAGGCAGCCGCTTTGCTCCATTATCTGTCAGGATGATGTCCAGGGCACTGGAAGAATATAGTATTTATCGCCGGAAGGATTTAAGGGACACCCCCTTTTTTGATGCCGGAGATCTTATTCTGGCTCCCGGCAATACCAGCTCTTCCCTGGAGACTATTTCCAGAAGCATTTCCTGCCTGCTGGAAATGGGGAAAAAGCCCTTTTTAATCGGTGGAGAGCATTCCATTACTCTCGGTGCTGTAAAAGGGTGTTTGAAACAGTTCCGGGAACTGGCTGTTATCTTTATTGATGCCCATGCCGATATGCGCTCTTCTTACCAGGGAGTAACCTATTCCCATGCTTCTGTAGCATATGCTCTGCTGCAATTAAAAGGAGTAAAACTGTACCAGTTTGGAGTGCGATCGGCTGACAGGGAAGAAATTCAGCTAATTCAGGGGGAGGGGGTTCCTCCCTTTTCTCTGCTGGAGCCTTTGAAAAAAATCCTTCCCTTTCTTCAAGATACTGCCCTGTATATAACTGTTGATATTGACGTTGTAGATCCTGCTTTTGCTCCGGGAGTAACTGCCCCTGAACCGGGAGGGGTATCTTCCCGGGAATTACTGCAAATATTTTCTTTTTTGGAACCTTTAAAGGAACAGGTAATTGCTTTCGACCTGGTGGAAATTTGTCCGCCTTATGATCAATCCCAGATTACAGCTCTTCTGGGGGCCAAAATTATACGCGAGGCGCTGCTCTCCTTTTTATAGCGTTTCGATGTTTAATTAATCTCGGGGAAGGAAGTGGAGAGGGATGACTGCCAAGTATGTTTTTATTACAGGAGGGGTAGTATCTTCGCTCGGTAAGGGTATTACAGCTGCCTCTCTGGGATGTCTTTTAAAAAGCCGCGGGTTCAGCGTCAGTATTCAAAAATTGGATCCCTATATTAATGTTGATCCGGGAACGATGAGCCCTTACCAGCACGGAGAAGTCTTTGTTACCGACGATGGGGCGGAAACAGATTTGGACCTGGGGCACTATGAACGCTTTATTGACTCCAACCTGACCAAAAATAATAATGTAACTACGGGAAAAATTTACTGGTCAGTTATTACCAAGGAGCGCCGTGGTGATTACCTGGGAGGCACAGTACAGGTCATTCCGCATATCACTAATGAAATAAAGTCAAGTATTATGCGGGTAGCACAGGACCCCAGGGTAGATGTGGTCATTACAGAAATAGGTGGTACTGTGGGGGATATTGAAGGCCTCCCCTTCCTGGAGGCTATCCGCCAGATGAAAACAGATCTGGGCAAGGAAAACGTCTGCTATATACACGTGACCCTGGTTCCTTTTCTGGAGCCTACAGGAGAACTTAAAACAAAGCCAACCCAGCACAGTGTAAAAGAGCTCCGCAGCATCGGGATACAACCGGATTTAATTGTCTGTCGTACAGAACATGCTCTGACCCAGGATCTCCGCGATAAAATCGCCCTCTTTTGTGATATAAATACCCGGGAAGTTATCGAAAATAAAAGCTCTGCCAATATCTACCAGGTGCCCCTGATTCTCAAGGAAGAAGGGCTGGAAAAAATTGTCCTGGAAAAACTGGGCTTACCGCAGAGAGAGGCTAACCTTCAGGAATGGGAAAAGATGGTCCACAAGATCAATAACCTGAGGGAAAAGGTTACTGTAGCCCTGGTGGGCAAGTATACCGCTCTTAAGGATGCCTATCTCAGTGTAATTGAAGCCCTTCGCCATGCCGGCATTTATAATGACGTACAGGTGAAAGTACGCTGGATCGAGGCGGAGCAAATTGAGACGGCTGATCTAAATGAACGGGAAAAGCTTTTTGAAAATGTTCAGGCCATTGTAGTTCCCGGTGGCTTTGGTGACCGGGGTATTGAGGGGAAGATTGAAGCGGTGCGCTATGCACGGGAAAAAAGGATTCCTTTCCTGGGCCTTTGCCTGGGGCTGCATTGTGCTGTGATCGAAGCTGCCAGGAACGTTTGTGGTCTCAGGGGAGCCCATTCCACGGAGTTTGATACCCATACCTCATTCCCTGTGATTGATCTTTTGCCGGAACAAAAAGAGGTTTCTTCCAAAGGGGGTACCATGAGGCTTGGCCTTTATCCCTGTAAACTTGCCGTCAGTACCAGGGCTTTTGATGCTTACGGAGAGGAGATTGTCTACGAAAGGCATCGCCACCGCTATGAATTAAATAATCTTTTCAGGGAAGAACTCCAAAATGCAGGAATAGTGTTTAGCGGTATATCGCCTGATAATCGGCTGGTAGAAATTGTAGAACTAAAGGACCACCCCTGGTTTGTTGCCACCCAGTTTCATCCCGAGTTTAAATCCCGGCCTAATAAACCCCACCCTCTTTTTAGGGATTTAATCACCATCTCACTTCGTTGGAAACAAGAAAACGGCTGTTCTGAATTATCTTAAAATACTTTCGCTGTCCCTGGTGTAAGGTTGAGGCAGCTCCTGCCAAATTTTTCTTGTTGGGCCGGCAGGAATGATCTTATCAAGGAAGAAATAGTATATTAGTAAAAATTAAAAAATAACCTTTATGATGCTATCAATGTGGCAGCAGAATTAGCCGGGATAGAGGGGGAGCCCGAGGTTTACCGTTATGGCCGCCGGAGTTTTTGGAGCATGGTTTTTTCCGGCTCTCAGCTGGATCTTAACTTTGTTTTTCCTTTTTTCAGGAGGCACGGGTTATATATCCAGTAGAAAGGAGAGGTTATGTTTAAAGAATGGCTTGATGATTTTTATGATATATTGTTCAATTATCGTAAAGCTTTAGCACGTATTGCCCAGAACAGGAATATATGGCATGGGGTGGCAATCTATTTGTTTGTAAACCTGATTGTTTCCCTGGCCACAAGTAACATTATTTCTAGGCCGGGACAGGGTACTTTTTTTATACCACCAGAAATATCTCCTTTTTTGCCCCAGGAGATCTTGGCAAATGTATTTCGTTTTATTCCTTTGGTAACCATATTAGTACAACTGGTTTTTGGCCCACTTTATTTTTTTCTCATTGTCGGGGTAGTTAACCTTGTTGCTGAACTCTTTGGGGGACGAGGTGGAGTTATAAGGCTGGGAGCTGTGATGGGATATGGTCAGTATCCCTATCTAATTGTGGCCCTGGGAAGCCTTTTCTCCCGTTATACAGCTTTCAATATAATCGGCCTCCTGGCTTTTGCGGCCCTTGTATGGTCTATATTTCTTAAAATAGCGGGTTTGAAGATTGTTTATAATTTCCCCTGGGGTCGTGCCGTACTGGTCTATTTTATGCCTTTAATAGCCTTAGTGGCCGCACTTCTCCTTTTTTTACTGCTGGCCATCGTCTTTCTGCTCCCGCTGATTATGCAGGTTATGGAAAGCTTTTAGCCGCCTCTGTTTTTAGGGAAACAATTATTTTTTTTAATAAACATCCTTAAAAAAGAAAGGGGAAAAAAAATGAATCTGGTTAGTTTACGGGATGTTTTAGAACCAGCTGAAAAGGGCGGTTATGCAGTGGGTGCCTTTAATGCCAATAATATGGAGATTGTGCAGGCTATTATAGAATCCGCTGCGGAAGAACGTTCTCCGGTGATACTACAGGCCAGCCAGGGTGCTATAAATTATGCCGGCCTGGATTTTATTGTGGCCATGGTTAAGACGGCAGCTCAGGGAGTTAATGTGCCTGTGGTCCTGCATCTCGATCACGGAACGGATTTTAAGCAGGTAATGCGCTGTATTCGCTACGGGTTCAGTTCGGTCATGTTTGATGGCTCCAAGCTTCCCCTGGAAGAAAATATCGCCATGACTCTTCGTGTTGTGGAGATCGCCAGGGCCGTAGGTGTTTCCGTAGAAGGGGAGCTTGGTAAAATCGGAGGCACAGAGGATGATATCACAGTTGAGGAACGGGAGGCCCTTTTTACCGATCCTGAGGAAGCAGAGCGTTTTGTGAAGGAAACGGAGGTTGATGCCCTGGCCATAGCCATTGGAACCGCCCATGGCCCTTATAAAGGGGAGCCCAGGCTGGATTTTCTCCGTTTAAAACGGATCAAGGAGCTTACTGCTGCCTCCATTGTGCTCCACGGCGCTTCCGGTGTTCCGGATGATGCTGTCCGCCAGGCGGTATCTCTAGGTGTGAACAAGATTAATATAGATACGGACATACGCCAGGCTTTTGTGGGGGGAATTACTGCCTTTATCAAGGAAAACCCTGCTAATATAGATCCACGTAAAATATTTTCTCCGGCAAAAATGGAGATGAAGAGAATAATTAAGGAGAAAATGCGCCTCTTCGGCTGTTCCGGAAAAGCTTAAAGATATGAAGGGTGATGAAGGCTGTCCGGTTTAACACCGTTAATAAAAACAAAATCAGGTGATAAAATTGGTCCAAATATATCTCGATTCGGCAAACCTGCAGGAAATTGAAGAAGCCCTCTCCTGGGGGGTTATCAGCGGGCTAACCACTAATCCCACGTTAATGTGCAAAGAAGCAGAACCTTTTGAGTTTCTGGTAAAGAAAATATGCGCCTTGATGGAAACCAACCCGGTAAGCGTGGAAGTCTTGAGCACCATAGCAGAAGGAATGGTAAAAGAAGCCCGTCATTTAGCTAACCAGGCCCCCAATGTTGTGGTCAAAATTCCCATGGGCGTTGAGGGGCTGAAAGCTGTTTACAGGTTAAACCAGGGTGAAGAAAAAGTTTCCTGTAATGTTACGCTCGTTTTTTCTGTAAATCAGGCTCTTCTTGCCGCGCGTGCCGGTGCTGCATATGTCAGCCCCTTTCTAGGGCGGCTGGATGATATTGGCTGGGATGGGGTTGGCCTTGTCCGGGAGATAATAGAAGTTTTTACCAGGCAGGGGATCGATACCCGGATTATTGCCGCCAGTATTCGTCATCCCCGTCACGTTCACGAGGCAGCTGCTGTGGGAGCACACATTGCCACTGTTCCCTTTAGTGTTTTAAAACAAATGGCCCGGCATCCTCTTACGGATATTGGAGTGGAGCGTTTTCTTGCTGATTGGGACCGGGCCCGCAGGGGGGAAGAAATCGGTCGTTGATTTTTTAGTAAGGGGGAGGAAATGAGCTTATGGAACGGGAACTGGCTTTGGAATTTGTACGGGTAACCGAAGCTGCCGCCCTGGCAACGGGGAGGCTTATGGGCCGGGGAGATAAAATTGCCGCCGATGCTGCTGCTGTGGAAGCTATGCGTATGGCTTTCGATACGGTATATATCGATGGCGTGGTGGTTATTGGTGAGGGTGAAATGGACGAGGCGCCCATGCTTTATATCGGTGAGAAGGTTGGCGCGGGAACACCTCCCCAGGTAGATGTGGCCGTGGACCCCCTGGAGGGAACCAATCTGGTAGCCAAAGGACTTCCCAACGCTCTTTCTGTTTTAGCTGTTGCCCCCCGGAATTGTTTGCTGCACGCTCCTGATATGTATATGGATAAAATCGCTGTAGGGCCCAGAGCGGCAGGGTGTATTAACCTGGATGCGCCTGTAGAAGAGAATATACGACAGGTTGCTCTGGCTCTGGGGAAAAGGGTGGAAGATGTCGTAGCCATTCTCCTGGATAGGCCCCGGCATGAACACATTATTACAGAGCTTCGCCGCCTGGGTGTCCGCGTAAAACTTATCAGCGACGGGGATGTTTCTGCCGCTATTGCCACTGCTGTAGAATGGACAGGCGTAGACATTCTTTTTGGTATAGGCGGTGCTCCTGAAGGGGTTCTGGCAGCGGCGGCTTTAAAATGCCTCGGTGGGGAGATCCAGGGAAGGCTTGTTCCGGAAGATGAGTCGGAAAGAGAAAGGATCAAAAAGATGGGCTTAAAAGATCCTGAACAGCTGCTTAGCATGAAAGATTTAATTAAAGGAGATGATGTTATTTTTGCTGCCAGCGGTATTACTGACGGCGACCTTCTCCAGGGAGTGAGGTATGCGGGAAACCGTGCCACCACCCACTCTGTTGTGATGAGGGGTATGACCGGTACAGTACGTTTTGTCCAAGCTACACACCGCCTGGATTTAAAACCCCATTTTATAGCCAGGGGATGTTCCGTTACCCCTAAGGAACACGGGGAATAAAAGCCTTTCACCTGGCTGTCTTTTCCATGCGATATATTTTTGAAGGAGCAGGAGGTTTTAACCTTGGTGCTGCGGATTTATGAGTTGGCCATAACCGGGGTATAATATAAAGTATGTGGTTGTCGTTTTTCCTTAATGCAGCACTTATTGTTGCTGCTGGCACGCAGTTAGCAAAAAATGCCGAGAGAATTTCTGCAAAGTTAGGCCTGGGTAAAGCCTGGGCGGGAGCCCTTCTCCTACCACTGGCTACTTCATTGCCTGAACTGATTACTTCCCGCAGGGCAGCTATAATCGCTGCCCCCGATCTGGCCGGGGGTAATATTTACGGCAGTATCCTCTTCAACCTTACCCTTATAGCCCTGATCGATCTTGTACAGGGCCGGGGTCCGCTTACGGCTCGGCGCAAGAGAAGTCTTGTGGTAATCGCTCTTTTCAGCATTATAATTCTTGTTTTTTCAATTATAGGCATTATTCTGGCCCTGCCTTACCGCCTGGGATGGGTCGGTGTGGACACCATAGTTCTCCTTGTTATTTATCTTTTAGGAAGCAGTATGATTATGGCCCTGGAGAATAACAACCGCGGACGGCGTAAGATAAATGAAGAAGATTTTCCCGCTGTAGGCAAAAAAGAATTTTTCCGCAGCCTGTTATTTTTCGGGCTGGCGGCAGTGGTTATCATTATGGCGGGGACAAACCTAACAGATGCGGCTGATATGATTTCCCTGGAAACCGGGCTTAACAAAACGCTGGTAGGCTCATTATTTATTGCTATAACCACTTCTCTTCCGGAAGTTGTAACAACTATGACTGCTGTTCATTTGGGTTTTGTAGATATGGCTATTGCTAACGTTTTGGGTGCCAACTTTTTTAATGTTTTACTTCTCTTTATTACGGACATTTTCTACCGGAAAGGTCCTCTTCTCATGAACCTCTCTCCCCAAAACCTGATTACAGCTGCTATGGGGGTTTTTTTATCAATTATAGTGCTTATCAGCCTTATTTATCCTTTTCGGAGGCAGTTTTTACGCATGGGGTTACCTTCTTATCTAATTATTTTTAGCTACCTGTTAACTATGGTTTTTCTTTTTTTCACAAATTAATAATGAAGGAAAGTGAGAGTAAGATTTATGCATTTAAATGAGATGGAAGCGATGAATTTAGAGGAGCTGCACCGAATAGCCAGGGAAACCGATATTAAAGGAACCAGTACTATGAAAAAAAAGGATTTAATCTTTGCTATTCTAAAACAGGAGGCAGAAGCAGAAGGCCTAATTTTTACCCAGGGCGTCCTGGAAATCATGCCGGATGGATATGGTTTTTTGCGCCGGGTAAACTATCTTCCCCATGAAGACGATATTTATATTTCAGCTTCCCAGATCAGGCGCTTTGCCCTGCGTACAGGAGATATGGTTTCCGGAAAAGTGCGTCCTCCCAAGGAAAATGAACGGTACTTTGCCCTTTTGCATGTGGAGGCGGTTAATAACGAAGATCCGGAAAAAGCTGCAGGCCGGCCTTATTTTTCAGAACTTACCCCTATCCATCCCCATGAGCAGATGATACTGGAAAGAGATCCGGATGATTTTGCCACACGTATCATCGATCTTCTGATTCCTATCGGGAAAGGCCAGCGTGGCTTGATTGTATCCCCCCCCAAAGCAGGAAAAACAATTTTGTTAAAAAGAATTGCCAACAGTTTAACAGAAAATTATCCCGATCTGGTGCTCATCGTCTTGTTGATCGATGAAAGACCAGAGGAAGTAACTGATATGCGCAGGTCAGTCCGGGGCGAAGTTTTAAGCTCCACCTTCGATGAAAAGCCCGATAACCATATCCGCCTGGCAGAGCTGGTTCTGGAAAGGGCCCAGCGCCTTGTGGAGCAGGGCCTGGATGTGGTAATACTCCTGGATAGTATTACCAGGCTTACCAGGGCCTATAATCTGGTGATTCCTCCCAGCGGCAGAACTCTTTCCGGTGGGATTGATCCTGCGGCTTTCCATAAGCCCAAGCGTTTTTTTGGGGCAGCCCGCAAGATTGAAGAGGGAGGAAGTCTGACCATCCTGGCCACTGCTTTAGTGGAAACGGGTAGTCGTATGGATGACGTCGTTTATGAAGAGTTTAAAGGCACCGGTAACCTGGAGCTGCACCTGGATCGTAAATTAGCCGAACGACGGTATTTCCCGGCTATCGATATACCGCGTTCCGGCACGCGCCGCGAAGAGCTTATGCTGGATAGCACCACTATTGAATTAATGTGGGCGTTACGGCGTACCATGAATATTACTTCTTCCTCGGAATTCCTGGAAGCCCTGGTGGAACGCTTAAAGAAAACCAAGAACAACGCCTCCTTCCTGAGCAATCTTCACAATTTATAACAAAATAACAGCACTCTCCCCTTATCCATAATTTACCATTGCATATTTATTTTTCTCCGGTAAAGAATAACAAATAGTGTAAATAGGGAGGGTGGCTTGGGATGATTCGTGCTTACCCCAAATTTCTTTTTTGGTATGATGTTTTTAAAAGAACAGTCTCCTCTTGCTTAAAATTGAACATTTTTTTAGTTATTGTGTTTATTACGCTCGGAGGGGGAACTTTTTTCTTGTTTCCCCTGGAAGTACAGGCAATGACTATTGCTGAAGGGCCTCCAAGGCCAGCATATTACCAACAATTGGAAAACTATCAGGCGGGAGTGGAACGTTTCAGGGAGGAACAGGAAAAGCTTAAAAGGGAAGAAGCTCTAAAGAGAGCCCTGGTCTGCCATATTATTCAACCAGGGGAAACTCTGACGAGAATTGCTGACCTTTACCAGACGGATATCGGATCAATCGTATACTGGAACGGGCTTTCCAATCCCCATTTGATTTTCCCCGGTCAGGCCCTTGATATTCTAACTATCGAGGGAACCCTGCACCATGTTTGTAAAGGAGATACCATTGAATCCATTGCTGTTCGTTATAAGACGGAACCACAGGTAATTAGCGCTTTTAACCTGCTGGAAGATCCTTCTAAGCTTACACCGGGGAAAAAAATGGTTATACCAGGAGGAATAATGCCTCTGGAGGAAAAGAAAGCAGTACAGGCGACCCTTATTGCCTCCCGTCACGGAGAGAGAACGGCTGGCCCCGGTGCCAACGACAGCCCCTTGTTTAAATGGCCCGTCATAGGAAATATAACTTCAAGCTTTGGCCGGCGAGGCAGCTCTTTTCATTACGGACTTGATATTGCTGTTCCTTATGGAAGTTATGTCAGGGCTGCAGCCCCTGGAGTTGTTGATTATACCGGTTTTCAACAGGGTTATGGGCTTATGCTGATCATAAATCACGGTGGTGATTGGAGTACACTTTATGCCCATAATTCCCGCCTGTTGGTAGAAAAGAACGAAGTGCTGACTGCAGGGCAGCCTATCGCTCTTGTTGGCGCCTCTGGAAACGCTACTGGTCCGCATCTTCATCTGGAAATTGCCTATAATGGTCGAAGGCTTGACCCTTTGCTTTTTTTACCCTATAATAATTAGCATCGGGAAAACTGAGTTTTTTCTTTAAAACCATGCTAAGAAGTTGATTACTTTTTATTTCCATTTTCCCAAAAGGCGGCTTTTAATATTGCCAAAAGCCCCTTTTTTATGTTATTATTAAGTTTGTCTTAAGTTGCGAGTATTATGAGCTTGATGACAGATTTAGGAAAGAGGGTGAATGCAGTGAGAAAGGGAGTACATCCTGATTATGTAAAAAGCAAAATTACCTGTGCCTGCGGGACTACTTTTGAGGTAAGCTCTGTCAAAAAAGAAATGAAAGTGGAAATATGTTCCAATTGCCATCCATTTTTTACTGGTAAGCAAAAATTTGTAGATACCGGAGGCCGTGTAGAGCGGTTCAAACGTAAATACGGCAGGGAATAAAGATATATCGCGGGCAGGGCTCAATAGAGGCCCTGTTTTTTTAGAAAGCTGGTGTAATAAAATGAGGGAAGAAAAGCTTCATATTGGCGGCCAGGCGGTAATTGAAGGGGTAATGATGCGCAATAAATCCAACATTGCCATTGCCGTACGCCGGGATAAAGGGACCATCTTTGTCCAGAAGAAACATTTTCACTCTGTCAGTGAACGTTATCCCTTTCTGAAATGGCCTCTTTTTCGAGGGTTTATTGCTTTTGTGGAAGCACTGATCCTGGGATACCAATCCCTTACCTTATCTGCCGAACAGGTTCTGGAAGGCGAGGAGGAAGAGCTCAAGGGATGGGAACTGCCTGTAACCCTGGCCATTTCCCTGGCAGCAGGAATAGGTCTTTTTATACTTTTGCCCACTGTTTTAATGAAATTTTTAAAGCAGGGACTGGAGATGCCGCTTTTGTTAAACCTGGGTGAAGGGCTGCTGCGCCTGGTTATTTTTCTCAGCTATATCCTTATTATTTCCCACTGGAAAGAAGTCGGGCGTGTTTTCCAGTACCACGGGGCAGAACATAAAGCTATTGCCTGTTTTGAGGCAGGGCAGCCGTTAACCGTTGATAACGCCCGTAACTATAGTACTTTACACCGGCGTTGCGGGACCAGCTTTTTACTGGTCGTTATGGTTACCAGTATTTTGCTTTTTTCCTTTTTTGGCTGGCCCGGGTTGTGGCAGAGGATTTTGATCAGACTTTTGCTTTTACCACTGGTTGCAGGAATTTCCTATGAAGCTATTAAACTGGCCAGCGCCAGAGATAATATTTTTACAAGGATTCTTTCACAACCCGGTCTGTGGTTACAGCTTCTAACGACAAAAAAGCCCCGCGATGATCAGGTTGAGGTGGCTATTTCCGCACTGCAGGCCGTATTGCCTGAAGAAGGGGCAGCCGCCAGCGAAAGTGTGCCTGGTTAAAGGTATGAGAAATATGAAGGGACGATAAGAAGATGTGGGAAAAATTAAAATCTCTGGAAGAGTATTTTCTTGCCCTGGAGGAAAAACTTAGCGATCCGGAGATAATTAAAGACCAGCAGCAGTGGCAGAAGTATACCCGTGAGCATGCTGATTTTATCGATACAATAGAAAATTACCGGGAATTGAAAAAGACAGAACAGGAAATTCGTGAAGCAAAAGATATGCTCAGAGAAAAACTGGAAGAAGAAATGGTTCTTTATCTTAAGGAAGAAATTGCCCGGCTTAATTCCCGGAAAGAAAACCTGGAAGAAACTTTAAAAATACTTTTGCTGCCAAAGGATCCTAACGATGAAAAAGACGTGATTATAGAGCTCCGTGCCGGCGCCGGCGGAGAAGAAGCCGCCCTGTTTTCTGCTGATTTACTGCGTATGTACCTGCGCTTTGCGGAGAAAAAACAGTGGAGCACAGAAATTTTAAGCTCGCATCCCACAGATATCGGAGGTTTTAAAGAAATAGTATTATCCGTGAAGGGGCGCGGCGCTTACAGCCAGCTAAAATTTGAAAAAGGAGTACATCGCGTACAGAGGATTCCCACGACCGAATCAAGCGGGCGCATTCATACTTCCGCGGCCACGGTTGCTGTTTTACCCGAAGTTGATGAACTAGAGCTGAAAATTAACTCTCAGGATTTAAGAATCGACACTTTTTGTTCCACAGGACCCGGAGGGCAGAGTGTTAATACGACACAGTCAGCAGTACGTATTACGCATCTTCCTACAAATACAGTGGTATCCTGCCAGGATGAAAAATCTCAGTTAAAGAACCGGGATAAAGCGATGAGGGTTCTCCGGGCACGACTGCTGGATAAGATGGTCTCAGATCAACAGAGGGAACAAGCCCAGGAGAGGCGTAGTCAGGTTGGTTCCGGTGATCGCAGTGAACGTATTCGTACGTATAACTTCCCGCAGAACAGGGTTACGGACCATCGTATCGGTTTAACCCTTCATAAGCTGGACCAGGTTCTTGACGGTGAACTGGATGCCATTATTGACGCGTTAATTGCCTTTGACCGGGCTGAACAGCTCAAAAAGGCCAATTAAGATAAGGGAGCCGTGGAGGTTAAGTTATGGAGGTTAGTATCAGGCAGGCTTTACGGGAGGCTGCTTCTTTTTTAGGGCAAAAAGGTGTCGATTCAGCACGCAGTGAAGCGGAAGTAATTCTGGCCTTTCTTCTGGGCAGGGATAAGTCGTACTTATATGCACATGGAGAGGAAAAAATAACCCGGGAATTAAAAGCGGCGTACAAAGAGATGCTGCAGCGCAGGGGTCAAGGAAATCCCCTGGCCTATATTACAGGAAAAAAAGAATTTATGGGACTAACCTTCTCTGTGAATGAAAGTGTTCTTATTCCAAGGCCGGAAACGGAGCACCTGGTAGAAGCAGTACTAGATTGGAGCAAAAGAATCTTTTTACAGCTGGAAAAGGAAGTACCGCTGCAAATTCTCGATCTGGGTACGGGTTGTGGAAATATTGCTATTTCGCTGGCGTATTATTTGCCCTCTTCTTTGGTGACAGGTGTTGATTTGGGGAAAAAAGCACTGGAACTGGCTTTACAAAACGCACAAAGCATAGGAGTCGTGGAACGCGTTAAGTTTCTTTATGGCAACTACTGGGAACCCTTATCTCCCGAAGAGCATAAATTTCATATTGTAGTATCTAACCCGCCATACATTCCTCGTGCAGCACTGCCTTTCTTATCTCCCGAAGTCCAAAAAGAGCCTCGTTTGGCTTTAGATGGAGGTCCTGATGGTCTGGATGCCTACAGGTATATATTTGGAGGAATTAAAAGGCACCTTGCTAAACCGGGGCTTTTAGCGCTGGAAATAGGGGAGCACCAGGCCGAGCCTGTTATGGAGATGTCCAGGCCGGATTTTGGCCACAAAAATGAAATTATAAAAGACTATGCAGGTCTGGAGCGTGTCCTCTTATTTAGTAACGGTTAGCACTACAGCGAAAGGTTGCTAAATGATTATATTCCGCTAGGCCACGGGGACGGCAGGTCGTGTGAAAATTAATTTTACAAATCATACGTCCCCACTTCTTTCTTTATTCAAGCTATTATTTTGGGATTAGGTATGTATATCATGCAAATTATGAATATTACTCCCCACTCTGGCCAGATTTTTTGACGATAAGATGACTTTTCACACAGTCTGCCGGTTCCATCGTCTTCCCGATTAAGGTAGGGGGACATTCCTCTGAAAGAGGTGTGTCCCTCTACCTTAAAACCGTCCCCATGGCTTTGCTCACTTATTCTTTTCGCTGTAGACACCCATGAAGCTTTGCTTCACCATCGGAGGAATGAAAATGCTCTCTCATGGGCAAAGGATTATTTATGACAGATTT
>QZJM01000066.1 GCA_003605065.1 Dethiobacter sp.
GATGGTTATGCCTGGAGATAATGTTAATATGGTGATCGAGCTGATTACCCCCATCGCGGTGGAAGAAGGCCTCCGTTTTGCTATCCGTGAAGGCGGCCGCACTGTAGGCGCTGGAGTTGTTACCTCGATCATAGCGTAGTAAACAAAGGTAAGGAAGCAGTAATATATCCGGAGGAAAACAGGGGCATCTGTCCCGGTTTTTTATGTCCCGGTTTTTTATAAAATAATTTAAAAAGTATAAGCCTTTAAGGGAAAGGTTATAATAATTGTTTGTCCCTTAAAATTTTAACTTAAACCAGTCCACTATTTGTTTATGTTGACATTGTTAACGAACTGTGATAAATTGAATTTCGTGGTAATAACGAGGTTAAAGGAGTGGCTTTTTAACAATGCGCGTTAAAGTAATCCTGGCTTGTACTGACTGCAAAGAAAGAAACTATTCCACTACTAAGAATAAAAAGACTAATCCTGATCGTATCGAATTTAAAAAATATTGTCCCAAATGCACTTCCCATACCCTGCATAAAGAAACAAAATAGGCAGGTTGTAAATCCCTTTAAGGAGAAGAGAATGAATGGAATCTTATGGGAAAAAAGTCCAGCGCTTTCTTCACGATATCAGGATTGAACTAAAAAAAGTAAACTGGCCCACGAAGCGTGAAATGCTGGTCTTTACCAGTATTGTTATTAGTGCTATTATTGTTGTTGGTATTTTTTTCTGGTTTCTTGATACCGGTTTTACTGCTCTCTTAAAACTTATTATAAGATAACAATAACGAAAGGCGAGGAGGAGAAGCAGGAAGCAGATCTCAGGCTTCCTCCTTTTATGGGTGAAAAAGACTGGTATGTAATTCATACTTACGCAGGTTACGAAAACAAGGTTAAGACTAACCTTGACAGGCGTGTGGAATCGATGGAGATGCAGGATAAGATCTTTAAGGTTCTCGTGCCCATGGAAAAAGAAATCGAGATAAAAAACGGTCAAAAAAAAACTACTATGCGTAAGGTTTTTCCTGGCTACGTGCTGGTGGAGATGATCATGGAAGATGATTCCTGGTTTGTGGTGCGCAATACTCCAGGGGTGACTGGTTTTGTCGGTCCGGGTTCCAAGCCTGTTCCTCTCAGTGAAAAAGAGGTGCAGCATATCCTTAAGCAGATGGGTATGGATGAGGTCAAGCGCAAGCATGATTTTATTATCAAGGAACAGGTACGGGTTACCAGCGGCCCCTTCAATAATTTTATCGGAATTATTGAAGGAATCCATCCGGAAAGAGGAAAATTAAAAATAAGTGTTTCCATGTTCGGCCGGGAAACTCCTGTCGAGTTTAATTTTGATCAGGTCGAAAAACTCTAGTTAGTTTGTTTTTTCAAGAGGGGAGGTGGGTTTTTATGGCTAAAGCTAAAAAGATTATTGGTTTGATAAAATTACAAATCCCTGCGGGCAAGGCAACGCCTGCTCCTCCTGTAGGGCCTGCTTTAGGGCAGTACGGGGTTAACATAATGGCTTTTTGTAAGGATTTTAACGAAAAAACAGCAGCGGATACAGGTTTGATTATCCCGGTGGAGATAACAGTCTTTGATGATCGTTCCTTTACCTTTATTACCAAGACACCCCCGGCTGCGATTCTTCTCAAAAAAGCACTGAATCTTGAAAAAGGCTCGGGACAGCCTAATAAAGTTAAGGTAGCAACTATTTCCCGGGATAAAGTCAGGGAAATAGCCCGGCAGAAGCTGGAAGATCTTAATGCCATGGATCTGGAGGCGGCAGTAAAGATTATCGAAGGCACGGCCCGCAGTATGGGTGTTGTGGTGGAAGAATAAGAGATCAGGGGACATAAGGTAAGGGGATAAGGTAAGGGGACACACCTCAAGAGGTAAGGGGACACACCTCAAGAGGTAAGGGGACACACCTCAAGAGGTAAGGGGACACACCTCAAGAGGTAAGGGGACACACCTCTTTCAGAGGAATGTCCCCATGGAATGTCCCCATGTGGGAGAAATTTTATTTCGCCTGAACCACAAGGAGGTAAATAATAATGCCAAAACATGGAAATAAATATCTTGAAGCAAGAAAGAAAGTGGATCGCAACCATTACTATGATCCTACCGAGGCCTTTAATCTGGTTAAAGAAATTACTACTGCTTCTTTTGACGAAACTGTAGAGTTGTCTGTCAAACTGGGGGTTAATCCCAAGCATGCCGATCAACAGGTCAGGGGCGCAGTAGTTTTGCCCAACGGTACAGGCAAAGAGGTAAAGGTTATTGTTTTCGCCAAAGGGGAAAAGGTCAAAGAGGCGGAAGAAGCCGGAGCTGATGTTGTTGGTGCCGAAGACCTGGCGGAAAAGATCCAGGGCGGTTGGTTGGATTTTGATGTGGCTGTAGCTACACCGGATATTATGGGTGTGGTAGGTAAACTGGGCCGGATTTTAGGTCCAAGGGGTTTAATGCCCAACCCTAAAACCGGTACGGTAACTTTTGATGTAAGCAGGGCCATTGCTGAAATTAAGGCCGGAAAAGTCGAATATCGTACTGACAAGGCCGGAAATATTCATGCTCCCATTGGAAAAGCTTCTTTTGCCCAGGAAAAACTTCTGGAAAATTTCTACTCTGTTTTAGAGGCACTTATTAAAGCTAAACCCGCGGCTGCCAAGGGACAGTATCTTCGCAGTATTACCGTGAGTACAACGATGAGTCCGGGGATTAAAATAAATCCCCAGAGGGCTGCAACTCTGGGCAAGGTGGGGTAACACCTTATTTAAAACTTATAACTTGAAAAATTTTTTCATTACCGCAGAAAGCAGGTGTTTTTGCTTAATGGCCAAATGCCGCCTGCCGAGGTAAACCGGGATTTTAGCTTTTTTGCGAAAAACCTCCCTCTATTCTGCGGGAGGTTTATTATTTTAAAGGAGGTGAAATCGTTTTGGGTAACCGTGAGGTTAAAGAGGAAAAAGTGCTGGAGATCAAAGAAGATCTCAACAACTCCAAGGTTGTCGTTCTAACTGACTACAGGGGTTTGACGGTAGCACAGATCAGCAAATTACGCCGCATATTGAGTGAGGAAGGGGTTAAATATAAGGTAGTTAAAAATACCCTTACCATCCTGGCTGCCAGGAAAGCAGGCCTCGACGATCTGGAACAATACTTACAGGGACCGACAGCTGTGGCTTTTGGTTATGATGATCCTGTTACCCCGATTAAGCTGCTGGTTAAGTTTGCCAAAGAAAATGACCAGCTCTCTATTAAGGGCGGGGTTCTGGAAAAGAATGTTTTAAACGAAATTGAATTGCGGCGCCTGTCCGAGCTTCCCCCCAAAGATGTTCTCCTGTCTATGACTCTCAGGGGCTTTCAGGCACCCCTGGTGGGAATGCTTAATGTTTTACAGGGAAACATTCGAAACCTGGTTTATGTTCTGGATGCTATTAAAGAACAAAAGGAAAGCGCCTAGGCCAATAACGTCCAGGATTTTTACGGGCAACAATAAATGGATGAAAATGACCGGGTTTAGATCCGCAACTGTTTCGCCCACACGCAGCGTTTTGCTGTTGGCGGAGTGACTCGTGAAACGAAGAAACAAGTTCACTACGAAGCGAGGGCTGTAGGCGACCCTGCTGGCATGGATGCCAGCAGCCGGGTATGACCTGAGGGAATATTAGCCGGGGAGGTCGCCGGAAGCCCGAGGTGAGTAGTAGAACTTGGCTTCAGTTGAACCCGGAACTACGCCACTAGTAAACGCTGAGCTAAAATTTAAAAACTATAAGATTAATTAAGGAGGAAAAATGATGTCTAAGGTACAGGAAGTGCTGGAAATTGTTAAAGGAATGACCGTTTTGGAATTAGCAGAGCTGATTAAGGCTTTTGAAGAGGAATTTGGTGTCAGTGCCGCGGCCCCGGTTGCTGTGGCAGCGCCTGGAGCACAAGCTGCAGCAGAGGAAGCTCCGCAGGAGGAGCAGACCGAATTTGATGTTATCCTGACGGCAGCGGGTGAAAAGAAAATTCAGGTTATCAAAGTTGTCCGTGAACTTACGGCTCTGGGCTTAAAAGAAGCCAAGGCCTTAGTTGATGAGGCTCCCAACCCGGTCAAAGAAAAGATCAGCAGGGAAGAAGCTGAAGATATTAAGAATAAACTCGAAGAAGCCGGAGCAAGCGTGACGATTAAGTAGAAAAGTACCGCGCTGACATGATCCTGCAGGTACTCTGCCGGAAGGTCAACGAAAGCGGGTTTGAGCTGAAAAACCTGACGATCAGGTGCCCCTCCCACCTTGGGGAGGGGCACCGCTGTTTTAGTGGCAAGTTCATCACTCCGGAAAAAAGTTTTTCTGACTTCTTGACTGAAGTAATTTTCTATGGTATTATTATTAAATGCTTAAAGACCCTGGTAATTTTTTGCCCAGATTAAGGTTATGATAATAATACCGCAACTATTGGATGTATAATTCTATGTTTTATGGTTAAAACTAGATAAATGCGGCATTCACTTTTTGTATTTTTAATAACTTCTTTAAATAAGGGTCATTGTAATAAATACTTTCCTTTACAAATTTTGTTTCCCTGTTAGGAAAACTAAACCGGGGGAGGAATTTTTTTATGTTTAAGGAGGTCGAAGCGGGAAAAAGGAAGAGAAGAACCTATTCCCGTATTAATGAAATTTTGGACCTTCCTGATTTGGTTGAAATTCAAAAAAGCTCTTACCGTTGGTTTTTAGATGAAGGATTGCGTGAGGTTTTTCAAGACATTTCTCCTATTAAAGATTTTACGCAAAATTTGGTCCTTGAATTTATTGATTATTCTCTGGGGGAGCCAAAGTATTCCGTAGAGGAATGCAAAGAAAGAGATGCTACTTATGCTGTTCCTTTAAAAGTACGTATAAGGCTGGTTAACCGTGAGACCGGTGAGGTTAAAGAGCAGGAAGTCTTTATGGGCGATTTTCCTCTTATGACCCACAATGGGACTTTTATTATCAACGGAGCGGAACGGGTTATTGTCAGCCAGCTGGTACGTTCGCCGGGAGTTTATTTCAACAGCCAGCTTGTAAACGGTAAGCCTCTATTTTCTGGGACAATCATTCCCAACAGGGGAGCCTGGCTGGAATTTGAAGGGGATGTCAACGATGTTCTCTGGGTTAAGGTTGATCGCACCCGAAAAATTCCTGTAACTGCCTTGCTGCGTGCTGTAGGATACGGTACCGTTAACGAAATTATGGAACTTTATGATGGAGATAACCGTATCCTTAATACCCTCGAAAAAGATCATACGGATTCCCGGGAAGACGGTTTGCTGGAAATATATAAACGCTTGAGGCCTGGAGAACCGCTTAATGTGGAAAATGCCCGTAATCTGTTTGAATCACTCTTTTTTGATGCCAAACGCTATGATTTTGCCAAGGTAGGCCGTTATAAAATTAATAAGAAGCTTGCCTTAAAAGGAAGGTTGCTTTATAACGCCCTGGCGGAAGACATTGTCGATCCCGGCAGCGGCGAGATCCTTGCTGTCAGGGGAACAGTAATTGACGCCGCGCTTTGTAAACAAATACAGGAGCGCCGTATTTACAGGGTAAAGGTCTTTAACCAGGATGGCAAAGCTTGTACAGTTATAAGTAACGGCGATGTTCCGCTGCAGATCAAGCACATGAGCAAAGATGATATTGTGGCTGCTGTCGGATACTTTTTAAACCTGATGGATGGGCTGGGAAATATTGACGATATTGACCACCTGGGAAACAGGCGCCTGCGCAGTGTGGGAGAACTTCTGCAAAACCAGTTTCGTATCGGCCTTTCTCGTATGGAAAGGGTTGTTCGTGAGAGAATGACCATCCAGGATGTAGAAGCGGTAACTCCCCAGGCACTTATTAATATCAGGCCGGTAATTGCTTCTATTAAAGAATTTTTTGGCAGCAGCCAGCTTTCACAGTTTATGGACCAGACTAACCCGCTGGCGGAGTTAACTCATAAACGCCGCCTCAGCGCCCTGGGACCTGGAGGTTTAAGCCGGGAACGGGCCGGCTTTGAAGTACGTGACGTGCACCATTCTCACTACGGCAGGATGTGTCCCATTGAAACTCCTGAAGGTCCCAATATCGGATTGATTGGCTCCCTAAGTACCTATGCACGTATCAACGAATTCGGTTTTATTGAGACTCCTTACCGGCGTGTAGATAAAGAAAAGCTTGTTGTTACCCACGAAGTAGTTTATCTCACCGCCGACGACGAGGACGAATATATAGTTGCACAGGCCAATGCCCCTCTGGATGAAAGCGGACATTTTACGGTAAACCGTGTAACCTGCCGTTTCCGCAAGGATACCGTTTTGGTACCGCCTTCCGAAGTAGATTATATGGATGTTTCTCCCAAGCAGTTGGTCAGTGTGGCTACCGCTTTGATACCTTTCCTGGAAAACGATGATGCCAACAGGGCTCTGATGGGCTCCAATATGCAGCGCCAGGCCGTTCCTTTAATACAGGCCCAGGCTCCCCTGATCGGTACAGGTATGGAGTATAAATCCGCTCGTGATTCCGGTGTTATGGTTGTGACCGAGAACGCCGGCGAGGTTGTTTATGTTTCCAGTACGGAAATCGTTATCAGGCGTGAGGATGACCCTGACGGCCCCAACAGGATTATAGATGGGCGGACCAGGGAGATTTTTATGGATAAAGCCAAATTCTATTCCTTTAAAGGTTGTGATATTTACAGGCTGCAGAAGTTCAAGCGCTCCAATCAGGGTACCTGCATGAACCAGAAACCAATTGTTCATAAGGGACAGTTTGTTTCCAAAGACGAAGTTATTGCCGATGGGCCCTGTACAGACCACGGAGAAATGGCCCTGGGCCGAAATATCCTGGTAGCTTTTATGCCCTGGGAAGGCTACAACTATGAAGATGCCATCCTGATCAGCGAAAAGCTTGTCAAGGATGATGTTTTTTCCTCCATTCATATTGAAGAATACGAGGCGGAGGCCAGAGATACCAAACTGGGACCCGAGGAAATAACCAGGGACATACCAAACGTCGGTGAAGATGCCCTGCGGGACTTAGATGAGAGGGGCATCATCAGGACTGGTGCCGAGGTGCGAGCCGGTGATATCCTGGTGGGTAAAGTTACTCCCAAGGGAGAAACGGAACTTACCGCAGAAGAGAGACTGCTCAGGGCTATCTTTGGTGAAAAGGCCCGCGAAGTGCGTGACACCTCCCTGAGAGTGCCTCATGGAGAGTACGGCATGGTAGTGGATGTAAAGGTTTTTTCCCGGGAGTCCGGTGATGAGCTTTCTCCCGGTGTAAATCAGCTGGTAAGGGTCTATATAGCTCAGAAAAGGAAAATTTCCGAAGGAGATAAAATGGCCGGCCGGCATGGCAATAAAGGTGTCGTCGCCCGTATCCTTCCTGAAGAAGATATGCCCTTTCTCCCTGATGGTTTTCCAGTGGAGATTATCCTTAACCCGCTGGGAGTACCTTCACGGATGAATGTCGGACAGGTACTGGAAACTCATCTTGGTTGGGCGGCTAAAGTCCTGGGCATTCATATCGCCTCACCGGTTTTTGACGGGGCCCATGAGGCAGATATTTTTGAGGGTTTTAAAGAGGCTGTTTTACCGCCCAATGGTAAAACGATTTTAAGAGACGGGCGTACCGGTGAGCTTTTTGACAATGAAATTACTGTCGGTTATATTTACATGTTAAAACTTGCTCACCTGGTAGACGATAAAATCCATGCCCGTTCCACCGGCCCTTACTCTCTTGTTACCCAGCAGCCCCTGGGCGGAAAAGCCCAGTTCGGCGGTCAGAGGTTCGGGGAAATGGAAGTCTGGGCTCTGGAGGCTTACGGTGCTTCTTATACTTTACAGGAGATACTCACCGTGAAGTCTGATGATGTGGTAGGCCGTGTCAAGACTTACGAGGCCATTGTAAAAGGAGATAATATTCCCGAGCCGGGTGTTCCGGAATCTTTTAAGGTCCTGGTTAAGGAACTGCAGAGCCTGTGTTTAAACGTAAAGGTTTTAAGTGAAGAAGCCGGAGAAGTACCGATTCGTGAAGATGAGGAAGAAAATGACTACCTCCTCGATGTAAACATTGAAGGGCTTGAGGAAGAGGAGGAGGAAGTAGAGCCCACTGAAGAAGAACTGGAAGAAGAAGGAGTTTCCCTGCTGGATGAGGAGGATCTGGAAAAGGTGTCCCTGGAAGCAGATGATTATGACCTCTACGGTAAGGGAATCACTGGTGATTTGGAAGAGCCGGAAGAAGACGAACTCCTGGAAGTTGAAGGCGGGAAGGTAAAACATTCCAAAATAAAAAGGCGGCTTGGTGTTGAAGAGGAAGAGGACTTGTTTTAGGACACCAACAAACATTTCGGAAGGGGGAAATAGTCCTTGTTGGATGTCAATAATTTTGATGCTTTACAGATAAGCCTTGCATCACCGGAACAAATCAGAGCATGGTCTCGCGGAGAAGTAAAAAAGCCGGAAACCATTAACTATCGCACCCTTAAACCTGAAAGGGAGGGTCTTTTTTGCGAGAAGATTTTTGGACCCCAGAAAGACTGGGAATGTCACTGCGGCAAGTACAAGCGTGTTCGTTACAAAGGAATTGTCTGTGATCGCTGTGGCGTAGAAGTAACCAGGGCCAAGGTGCGCCGGGAAAGAATGGGGCATATTGAATTGGCGGCTCCGGTTTCCCATATCTGGTACTTTAAAGGTATTCCCAGCCGCATGGGGCTGCTTCTGGATACGTCTCCCCGCGCCCTGGAAAAAATTCTTTATTTTGCTGCCTACGTTGTGATCGATCCCGGTGAAACTTATCTTAGTAAAAAGCAGCTTCTTACGGAAGCTGAATACAGGGAATACCGGGAAAAGTATGATGCCCTTTTTGCTGCAGGCAAGGGTTTTAAGGCGGAAATGGGCGCTGAAGCCATTAAAAAATTGCTGGAAGAGATTGATCTGGAAGAGCTGTCCACAGAGCTCCGCACTGAAGTGAAAACAAGCAGCGGGCAGAAAAAGATTCGTGCCATCAGGCGCCTGGAAGTGGTGGAGGCTTTCCGTAAATCCGGTAATTTACCTGTGTGGATGATCATGGAGGTTGTTCCCGTAATTCCCCCTGATTTAAGACCCATGGTGCAGCTGGATGGAGGGCGCTTTGCCACCTCCGATTTAAACGATCTTTATCGCCGTGTCATTAACCGGAACAACCGTTTAAAGAGGCTGCTGGATCTGGGAGCCCCTGATATTATTGTCCGGAACGAAAAGCGCATGCTCCAGGAGGCAGTTGATGCCCTTATTGACAATGGCCGGAGAGGACGGCCCGTTACCGGACCCGGCAACAGACCTTTAAAATCTCTAAGCGATATGCTCAAGGGGAAACAGGGGCGGTTCCGCCAGAATCTCCTGGGTAAAAGAGTGGATTACTCGGGGCGTTCCGTTATTGTGGTCGGCCCGGAACTCAAACTTTACCAGTGTGGGCTTCCCAAGGAGATGGCCCTGGAGTTGTTCAAGCCCTTTGTGATGCGCAAACTTGTTAAAGATGGTTTTGCTCATAACATCAAAAGCGCCAAAAGAATGGCGGAAAAAGTTCGCCCCGAAGTCTGGGACGTCCTGGAAGAAGTTATTAAAGATCATCCCGTTCTTTTAAACAGGGCTCCTACACTGCACCGTCTCGGTATTCAGGCTTTTGAACCTGTACTTGTGGAGGGGAGAGCTATTCAGATTCATCCTCTGGTATGTACTGCCTATAACGCTGACTTTGACGGCGACCAGATGGCGGTTCACGTTCCCCTCTCTGCTGAGGCACAGGCTGAAGCCCGTATCTTGATGCTTTCTTCCAGGAACCTTTTAAATCCCAAGGATGGACGTCCCGTAGTCACGCCTACACAGGACATGGTTCTGGGAATTTATTATCTAACCATAGAAAAGAAAGGCGCTGCCGGTGAAGGGAGATATTTTACAGATCCCCACGAAGCGGCTATGGCCTATTATCAGGGCGATCTCGAACTGCAGGCCCGTATTATTGTGGATGTTTCCGCTTTTAAAAAACCCAATTTACAAATGGCCAACGATCAGGGGAAAAGAAAGTTTTTAATCACTACTCCCGGCAAACTGTTCTTTAATGAGATTTTCCCGGATGATTTCCCCTACATCAATAATGCCGACTCGGAAACACCTTTACAAAAAGATCATTTGTATCTGAGTGAAGACTATCCTTTGAGTAAAATACGGGAAAAATTACAAGGGCTTCCCCTTAATGACGCTATTAAGAAAAATTATATGGTTTCTCTTATTTCCCTTTGTTACCGTAAATACGGCAGCACAAGAACCACGGAAATACTGGATCAGATTAAGAAACTGGGTTTTAAATATGCTACCAAAGCAGGGGTAACCATAGGTATAGATGATATTGTCGTCCCGGAGATTAAGAAGGATACTCTTCAAAAAGCAGATCAACAGGTAGAAGAAATAGAGAAGCAATTTCGCCGGGGCTTTATTACCGCTGAAGAACGTTATGACCGTATTATCCAAATCTGGCATAAAGCCAAGGAGATAATCTCCAGTGAGCTTATGAAGGGGTTCGACAGTTTTAACCCTATTTATATGATGTCCCAGTCAGGCGCCCGCGGTAACGAGTCCCAGATTACGCAGCTGGCTGGTATTCGTGGCCTCATGGCCGACCCCACGGGAAGAATTATCGACCTGCCCATTAAAGCCAATTTCCGTGAAGGTCTTACTGTGCTGGAATACTTTATCTCCACACATGGAGCACGTAAAGGACTGGCTGATACAGCTTTAAAAACTGCGGACTCCGGTTACCTGACACGCCGGCTGGTGGATGTGGTCCAGGATGTTATTGTCAGGGACAGAGACTGTGGAACAATGCAGGGTGTTGTTGTGGAGGAGCTTAAAGACGGTGATGATGTTATTGAAGATCTTACGGAACGTATCGTGGGCCGTTATGCCCATGAGGATGTCCTGCACCCGGAAACCGGGGAAATCCTGGTCCGTGCTGACGAGCTCATTGATGAGGATCTGGCTGTCAAAATCATAAATGCCGGGATTACCCAGGTCAATATTCGTTCTGTCATTACCTGCAAATCCCGTTTCGGAGTTTGTATCAAGTGTTACGGCCGTAACCTTGCTACTGGTCAGCTGGTAGATGTGGGCGAAGCGGTAGGCATTATCGCCGCTCAGTCTATCGGAGAACCGGGAACTCAGCTTACCATGCGGACTTTCCATACCGGAGGTGTTGCCGGTGACGACATTACCCAGGGTTTGCCCAGGGTAGAGGAGCTTTTTGAAGCCCGCAAACCCAAGGGTCAGTCCCTTATAAGCGAGATCTCCGGCAGGGTAGAGCTCAGAGAGACACGCAGCAAGCGGGAGATCAGGATTTATTCTCCCCATGGGGAAATAAAAACCTACCAGGTGCCTTACGGCGCACGCTTGAAAGTTAAAGAGGATGAAGTTATCGAAGCCGGTGAGGAGCTGACAGAAGGCTCCATCAACCCCCATGACTACCTGAAGGTTAAAGGAATCAGGGGTGTTCAGCTCTACCTTATCCAGGAGGTGCAGAGGGTGTACCGTCTCCAGGGCGTGGATATAAATGATAAGCATATTGAGGTTATTATCCGCCAGATGCTGAAAAAAGTGAAAATCGAGGACCATGGGGATACAGATCTGCTGCCTGGGAGCCTGGAGGATAGTTTTACCGTAGAAGAAGTTAACCGGAAAATTTCGGAGCTCGGAGGTAAACAGGCCGTAGGAAGGCCGGTGCTCCTTGGCATAACCAAGGCCTCTCTTGCTACGGACTCTTTCCTCTCTGCAGCCTCCTTCCAAGAGACGACCAGGGTTTTAACGGATGCTTCCATTAAAGGAAAAATCGACCCGCTGCTGGGGTTAAAAGAAAACGTTATTATCGGTAAACTGATTCCTGCCGGTACGGGAATGTCCCGGTATCGAAATATAAGGATTGTACCGGTAAGGGGTTTTGAAGGTAAAATATTTTATAAAGAAGCCAATGTGCAAGAGGATGAAAGAGAACCTCAGGGAACCTTTGCCGGCACTGCTCCCGGAGCAACGGATGAAGGTGAAGCGGCAAATTCCCGGGAAAAACAGAAAGTGGCTACTGCCCCGGAGGAAACACTGCGAAGGTATGGGGATGTCGCTGATTCAGGCTAAAATTAAATTGACAATTGGATCTGACGGTGCTAAAATAGCTAAGTGTGCTTCTTTTTAGACAAAACCTTCGATGATTGTCAAAGGAGGAGGAAGTTTGAAATGGCACTGGAAGAGATTAAAAAAGCCAGAAAAATTGTTGTGGGAATGCGACAAACTTCCAAAATGGTGGAAAATAACTCTGCCCTGGCCGTGTATATTGCCAGAGATGCCGAGGAAAAGGTTACTTCTCCAGTGGTCCGGTCCTGTAAGGAAAAAGGGGTGCAGGTTTATTATCTAGACACTATGGCTGAGCTGGGTAAAGCCTGCAACATCAAAGTAGGAGCGGCCATGTGTGCTATTATTGAAAAATAGCCTTCTCAAGGAAGGGAGGTGTTGTTGGTGCCTACATTAAATCAGTTGGTACGAAAAAACAGAGCAAAGATCACGAAGAAATCGACTGCGCCGGCGCTGGAAAGTTCTCCGCAAAAAAGAGGGGTTTGTACCAGGGTTTCGACTACAACTCCTAAAAAACCTAACTCAGCCCTGCGTAAGATTGCCCGTGTCAGATTGACCAACGGTACTGAGATTACAGCATATATACCGGGGATCGGGCATAACCTGCAGGAGCACTCCGTAGTTCTGGTCAGGGGTGGTCGGGTCAAGGACCTGCCCGGAGTAAGATATCACCTCATCAGGGGGACACTTGATGCCGCCGGTGTGAGCAATAGAAAAAAAGGACGTTCCAAGTACGGAACGAAGAGACCCAAAGCTTAAAAAGATGAAAGCTATTTGAAGGAGGGGTGTGTTTTGCCGAGAAAAGGCCCTGTCTCTAAAAGAGAAGTATTATCTGATCCACTATATAATAGTGTCCTGATCAGCAAGTTTGTTAACAAGCTCATGTATGACGGGAAAAAAGGTACAGCCCAGGCGAACTTTTATGGAGCTATGGATATTATCAAAGAGAAAACAGGAAAGGATCCGCTGGAAGTTTTCGAAACCGCGGTGCGTAATGCTTCGCCGGTCTTAGAAGTTAAACCACGGCGTGTGGGCGGTGCCACTTACCAGGTGCCGGTGGAGGTTAACAGTCACCGCAAGCTTATCCTGGCTATAAGATGGCTGGTTAAAAATGCCCGGGCCCGGGGAGAGAAAACCATGGCCCAGAGGCTTGCTGCTGAATTAATAGATTCGGCTAATAATACCGGTACCACGATCAAGAAAAAGGAAGATACTCATAAAATGGCCGAAAGCAATAAAGCTTTTGCCCATTACCGCTGGTAAAGCGTTTTTGTCGGGACGCCGGCTACTTTGAAGGAGAATAATTTTATGGATTTAACTCAAACAAGGAACATAGGTATCATCGCACATATTGATGCGGGAAAGACCACCACCACCGAACGTATCCTCTTCTATACAGGAAAGGTGCACAAGCTTGGCGAGGTGCACGATGGTGCGGCTACCATGGACTGGATGGTCCAGGAACAGGAAAGAGGTATTACCATTACCTCTGCTGCTACTACCTGTTTATGGAAGGGGGCACGGATTAATATTATAGATACACCAGGACACGTGGACTTCACTGTAGAGGTGGAACGCTCCTTAAGGGTGCTGGATGGCGCTATTGGTATTTTTTGTGCCAAAGAAGGAGTAGAGCCTCAGTCCGAAACTGTCTGGCGTCAGGCAGATAAGTACGGTGTTCCCCGCATAGCCTACATTAACAAAATGGATATTTCCGGCGCTGACTTTTTTAACGTCCTGCGCATGATGCGTGCCAAACTTAAAGCTGCTGTCATTCCTGTGCAGTTACCTATCGGTGTGGAGGAAGGATTCAAGGGCGTGGTGGATTTGATACGCTTTAAGTCCATCTTTTTCCTGGATGACCTGGGGACCCGCAGCGATGAGATGGAAGTGCCGGAGGATATGCGGGAACTGGCGGAGCACTACAGGGAAAGAATCATTGAAACACTGGCTGAAGTTGACGAAGAGATCATGGACAAATATCTTGAAGGCCAGAAGGTGACGGAGGAGGAAATTTATAAAGCCCTCCGCTATGCCACGATCCAAAAAAACTTTGTTCCCGTGCTCTGCGGTACCTCGTACCGCAACAAAGGAGTACAGCCGCTGCTTGATGCCGTTGTACGTTATCTTCCTTCCCCCCTGGATGTGCCCCCCATCAAGGGCAGCAGTCCGTATCAGGAGGGAAATATCGTTCGCCAGGCAGATGAAAACGAACCTTTTGCCGCCCTGGCTTTTAAGATTATGACTGACCCCTATGTGGGCAAGCTGACTTTTTTTCGTGTCTATTCCGGGACACTTTCCAGCGGTTCCTATGTTTATAACTCCCGCAAGGGCGTAAAGGAACGTGTGGGTCGTATCCTGAGAATGCATGCCAACCACAGGGAAGAACTCCAGGATGTCTCTGCCGGTGATATCGTGGCGGCCGTAGGTTTAAAGAAGACTACTACGGGAGACACCCTTTGCAGTGAAAGCGATCCTATCATCCTTGAAAATATTAAGTTTCCTGAACCGGTTATTGCTGTGGCTATTGAGCCCAAGACTAAGGCTGACCAGGAGAAGATGTCTCTTTCCCTGCAAAAACTTGCGGAGGAAGATCCCACCTTCCAGGCTTCATCCGATGAAGAAACGGGCCAGACGATCATCTCCGGAATGGGAGAGTTACACCTGGAGATCATTATCGACCGCCTCCTGCGGGAATTTAAGGTGGGAGCCAACGTAGGGCGGCCGCAGGTAGCTTATAAGGAAACTATTTTAGCCGGTGCCCGGTCTGAAGGAAGGTTTATACGCCAATCTGGAGGCCGGGGACAATATGGTCACGTCGTAATGGAGATTGGGCCCCTGCCAAGGGGTAGTGGTTTTGTCTTTGAAAACAAGATTGTGGGAGGAACTATTCCCAAGGAATTTATCCCTGCGGTGGAGAGCGGTGTTAAAGAAGCTCTTACCAGCGGGGTTCTGGCCGGTTATTCGGTCGTAGATGTAAAAGCTCTGTTACTGGATGGCTCTTTCCATCAGGTGGACTCCTCGGAACTGGCTTTTAAGATTGCCGCTTCCCAGGCCTTTAAGAAATGCATGTCCCTGGCCAAGCCTGTACTCCTGGAACCCATTATGAAAGTGGAAATTTTGGTGCCGGAGGAATATATAGGTGAGGTTATTGGAGACATTAACTCCAGGAGGGGTAAGGTTGAAGGAATTGAACCTAAAGGAGGCAGCCAGGTGATCAGATCTTTTGTTCCTCTGTCTGAAATGTTTGGTTATGCTACTGAGCTTCGTTCCCATACCCAGGGCCGGGGGACTTACTCCATGGAGTTCTCTCATTATAACGAGCTCCCGGCTAATCTTGCCGAAAAAATTGTCAGCAGAACTTACGTTTAGACTTTAAAGTATTTTTAAATTAAATTAAGGGGGTTAAAAGAATATGGCCAAGAAGAAATTTGAGAGGACCAAGCCGCATGTTAATGTAGGGACGATCGGGCATGTGGATCATGGTAAGACGACGTTGACCTC
>QZJM01000019.1 GCA_003605065.1 Dethiobacter sp.
TTCAATATTTGACGAAAAGGGTGTTTCCCTGTTGTTTAACTTTTTCGGAGGTATGATAATTCTCTTTATTCTCTTTGGCGTACTGTCTTTTACTTCTGACATGCTGGATACTAGATTTAATCTTCGTGGAATAGTTAGGGGAATGGTTTTATCCATCCCCCTGCTCACTATGTCTGTTACTGCTTACCTGACAGGACTTTATTTAAGAAAAAAAGGTAAGTACTTTAAGCTATCATATTTATTAGGATTAATAATTATGAGTGTTGCTATGGGAATACTCCCTTTATGCTATCGCAGTATAATTGTATACCCAATTATGCTTGGGCTGCTGGGACTAGGCAGTGGCCTGGTGTTACCCGCTATTAATACCATGGTAACCAGCGCCACCCAGAGCGAACAAAGGGGCGGAGTAACTTCACTCTATGGCAGCGTACGCTTTATAGGTGTGGCCCTTGGGCCTCCGACTTTTTCCCTTTTACAAAATGGTGGAATTCCTCTTATGTTTTTAACCGGAAGCGGTCTTGCTTTGACGGCAGGAATACTGGGATTTATATTTATTAGTGAGCAAAGGGTTATGAAGCAGTCAGGGTAAAAGAGCCTGAAATTGCCTGGCAAATTGTAAGGTTAAAGGCCGCTTTAATCTTGGTATTATAAATGAAGCAAGCACAAAACATCAGCTGGTTTTCTCCTCTTCAATTCGGGAAAGCAAAACACAGCAGTTCCACACAATTTCATTGCCGGAGAAAAAAAGGTCAATAAGAGCTTTTTCTTGTTGTTTATTATTGCTTGATCCTTCAGTCCTAGCTGAATTCATCATTTCAAGGTTTTTTTCTTTCCCTTTAAGGTATTTTGAACCAGGCATAACTTGACAACCTCCTTTAAAATTAAATACTCAGATACCCCTTTTTTATAGAATCGTTGATGATTTCTTGCGCATAATCCCAAAGTATCAGTGAACCTTCGCTGATACTTTTATTTCTTTCTATTACTTTACAGCTTGATATGCCATGATCTTTCCATGATTTCCCATTCGTTATATAATTATGCAGCAAAGGTTGAAATCTATCAAGTGCAGCGGCAAAACGTGCTTCCGGCGTTGTACGCTGTTCAAATTCTTCCCATAGTCCACGAAACTCTAAAGCCTGATCCTGGGGAAGCATATCAAAAAGCCTCTCTGCTGCTTTTTTTTCACGTTCAAGACAATTTTTTCGGAGTATATCGTCATAACAATAGGTATCTCCCACGTCTATTTCTACAATGTCATGTGTTAGCACCATTTTTATAACTCGCGTAATATCAATATCTTTTTGAAGGGCATGTTCAGAGAGCAAAATACTCATGATCGCCAAATGCCAGGAATGTTCTACATCGTTTTCCTTTCTGGAACCATCCATTAAGAAGGTTTGCCTGTAAACTTTCTTTAATTTATCAATCTCCATAATAAATTCAATTTGCTTCCTCAACCTGTCATTTTGTTTTAGTATTTTATTTTCCATGATGGCACCTTCTTCCTGATGTAAACGATTTTGACCTGCGCTAAAAAGCGGGCATGCTGTACAAGCATTTCTACCGCTCTTTCCGAGATAATGACATGATACCGTTTATCCGCGCTGCTCATTGGCAGCCTCCTTAATTGCTTTTTTCATCATCTCGTCCACTTCGCCGATCGAAAATCCCTTTTTACCCGTCAATCTGTCCTCTTCGACCGCAACAAGCTGTTCCCGCAACCTCAGCATGCTTTCACGCTGGGAAAACGTGGCAATATCCATGACCACTAAATCGCCCTCGCCGTTTTTTGTTAGAAAAACAGGCTCTTTGGTGGTCTTGCAGAGCGCAGATATTTCGTTGTAGTTTTTTCGTATTGCCGCAGACGGTTTTATATTCATCACAAATGCCCCCTCTAGTAGTAAAATATTATACTTATCATATGCTTATTTTACTACGGCTATTCCCAAAAGTCAAGATCACTCCTATCCTATCCGAAGCTTTTAATTCATATCCTTAATAATATTCTATGTCATATCTATATATTTGTCAACAAATTTATAGATATTTAGTCCGGTAATAAAGTTCAGGTACCCTCAAACTCTAACTGGGTTAAACAACATGATATTGACACCGGCCAACGTGAAGGCCTGACAACATCTTAAGCGTGAAGAACTGCAACGTCTGCGCCGGGAGAACCGTACTTTTTGTGAAGAACGTTTGCCACACTACAGACAGGATTGCTTGACAGTGGTCTTAGACGGTTATTTGTATAAAGATCGTTGTCAACGATATTTATTAAAGTACTCCCTAACTACATCTCTTCCTCCCTCTTTGCTGATCCTGCCCTTTGAAAAAATAAAGGCTCTGTCGCCGAGGCTTTCTGCAGCCTTCCGGTCATGCGTAGCGGTAATAACGGTCATTTCCTCTTTCTCGTTCAACCAGGATATGATTTCCAGGATTTTCTGCAGGCTGAAATAATCCTGCCCAATAGTAGGTTCATCCAGAAGCAGAATTGGAGGTTTATTGGCGACAATGGCGGCTATAGCCAGAAGGCGCTTCTGTCCCTGGCTGAGGGATAGGGGATGGCGCTGGCTCAATTCAGCCATGCCAAACAATTCCAGAACTTCCATCACGGCTTGGCGGCCGGGGGCATTGAGCCCGACTTCCCGGTAAACGCTGTCCATAAACAACTGGTGGTTGGGATTTTGCATGACCAGACCGATGTTGCTGCTGAAAAAAGCAGGTTTATTTTTTCTAACCGGCTGCCCCAGTATTTCAAAATGTTTATATTGAAGCGAGCACCCTTTTCTTATCCCGGCCAGGGTTTTCAGGAAAGTAGATTTGCCGGTGCCGTTTTCACCCAGTATGACTATTTTTTCGCCCCTCTTAACCTGTAAATTCAAATTGGACAAAATAGCTTTTTTCCCGTAAGAAATTAAGAGGCCCCCCGCTTCTACCGCCACAGGCGATTTATCTGCCTGAACTTTTAAAGGCCTATTCAGGGACTGCTCTATGTATCTATTATCTCCGGTCAACGCCGGCCTTATTTGAGGGTCGCCCTCTTTGGTCAGGGCCTCCTTTATCTTAGGGTCGCCCTCTTTGGTTAAGCCTGCTTTTATCTGGAGGCCGCCCTCCCTGGTTAAACCCGGCCTATTAATTATATTTATTTCTTCCTGTACTACCAGCTCTTTTCCCTGTAAATCTTTTTTAATTCTTCCCTGTTCAAGGATGAACAGACGGTCAACATAGGAAGAAGACAAATCCAGCCGGTGCTCTACCATGAGAACGGTCCTCCCCTGCCGGCATAAGCCCCGTAAAAACTTCAGGAAGCTGTGGGCACCGGGCAGGTCCAGATTTGCCAGGGGTTCATCCAGTAAAATGACCTGGGGCAGCATGGCTAAAACTGCCCCGATAGCCAGCCTCTGCTTTTGCCCTCCGGACAGATCCCGGACCAGGGAAGTTCTGCTTAACCCTACCAGGGGAAGGATAAAGTCGAGCCTGCGGTCAATTTCCTCCGCTTCCAGACCAATATTTTCCATGCCAAAAACGAGTTCATCCTCAACCTTCAGCTGGATCAGCTGTGATTCCACATCCTGCCAGACAGTGCCTGCCAGCTGAACCAGCCTGTCCAGGGAAGATGAAGCCGTGTTTACCCCTTTTAACCAGACCTCCCCTTCCAGCTCTCCTTTCCAGATATGTGGTATTATGCCATTTAAACAGTTTAATAGCGTAGATTTGCCGCTTCCGCTTTCTCCGCTTAAAAGGACAAACTCACCCTCTTGCAGTGAAAAGCTTATTTTTTTTAAGAAGGGTTTTTCCTGCCCGGGGAAAGTGTAAGATAGATTATCTACCCTTAAAACCTCCATCTTATTACCCCCATCAGCGCCATGATAATACCCAGAAACAGCCAGTCACCCGGCTTGACGGCAACCTTGCCGTAACTGGATAAGGCAGGCCTGGATTCAAAAGCTCTCATCTGCAGGGCCAGAGTCAGATTGTCTGAAAGCGTAAACAGGCGGAAAATAAAAGGCACCATAATTCCCCTGTAAGTCAGGGACAGCTTCTTTTTTTTATTTCCCGTCCTTAAAGCAAAAGACTGGTAAATTTTTTCCATCTCCTGGGAAAGAACCGGCAAAAAGCGCATGACAATAACCAGCCCGAGGCTGAGAGACGAAGGCATTTTCAGCTGGTTTAAAGCACTCATAAAAGCTGCGGGGCTGGTAGTGGCGCTGAATAACAAAAAAGAAATAAATAAATAGTGAATGCGGAGTAGAGAAACAAGGGCACCTTCCCGGCTGCTTCCCAGTAATAAACTGATTGCCAGCACACTTGTACCGATAAGCAGTCCAAAAGGAAGCACTTTCAGAACCGCTCTACCCAGGCCGGAGGCCAGCAAAAAAACAAGCAGAAGCAAAAACATGATCAGCAAGGGCCACAGCCTTGCGCTGCTGAGGCAGTAAATAAAAATCAACATGGAAACCAGCAGCTTGACCAGCGGATTTAATTCCTGGAGAAAATTGGCCGGCCTTGTTTCAGCAAAAAAATCCACCGCTAACCCTCCCGCCTATTTCATTAGAGAAACGCCCTGGAGCTCTTTCCCTGCCTTTACCCCCAGGAAGCCGCCCAGAGCTCCCAGGAGAAAAGAAAGCAGAGCAGCTCCCAGGATCAGCCATGATTGAGTCAGCAGCTCACCGACAGGTGTATGGTAGGTCATGATTGCCCCGAAAAGAGAGCCGAAAGGAACCATGGCCGCCAGATAAACAGCTGTCCCCAGGATAATATTTTTCGGTTTTTTCAGGTCGCGCCAGAAGAAATAGATTAACAAATCCGCGATAATGCCGCTGGCCAAAAGAAAAACCAGAATTACCGGGCTGATAAATACAAGCACGGCCCCGGTCAAAAAAGATATCAGGGTAACCGTCCCCGGCTTGTTTATTCTCATTAAGGCTAAAGCTGTCAGCAGGCCGTAAAACGGGGCAACGACAATAACCCGGATTCCCGGCAGCGGAACGGCCACTACCAGAGGAACGGTAACATAGCTGATCACATTCATGGCCGCAGCAATAATAGCTGCAAAAACAATGTCTTTTAAGGTAAATTTCATTTTAATCCATCCTTTCTTCCAGATCTCCTTCAATTTGCAGGTATAGATCCCTTAATTTTTCCAGTTCTTCTTCAGTTGCTTCCCAGTAGCCCCTTTTTACCGCCTCCATTAAACGTTTGGTCATTTCCTGCGTGGCGAAGGGGTTGTTCTTTTTCAGGGCTTCTAATATTTCAGGGTTAAATAAGAGTCCATCGGCCACCCGGCTGAAAGTTTTACTTTCAACTCCTACCGTGGCTGCCAGGCCGATCAGGTATTCCACCCGGTCGGAAACTTTCTGGGCCCCGTGGTAATCGTGCTTTAACAGGCCCTTTATCCAGAGGGGATTTAATAAGCGCGTGTTAATGCCTCTTTTGATGGCCTGCGATACTTTTACCGTGCTTACTATTTCTCCTGTGGTATCGCTGAAAAGCATCCGGGGCTTTTCTCCCCTTATTTCCTCCACGGCTCTGGAAAGCCCCCCGAAAAATTCATAATAGTGGTCCAGGTCCGTAATTTCATATTCATGTGTGTCCCTTACCTGTGAAACAAGTTCCGTCCGGGACAAAAGGTTTTTAAATACTTTATCCGCTTTTTCCCCGTGTATATTTAAACCGTAGATATGCCCCATGCAGGCCCGGTAGGAGCTGGAAAGCTCCGTTTCCTTTTCCCAGTTTGCCGTCTCAATCAGGCCGGTAAGGTTGGTCCCGTATTCCCCGGGCCGCGGCCCGAAGAGCCTGGCTCCGGCAAGCTTTCTGGCCAGCGTTTTTTCTTCACCGTCTTTTTCAAGCGACGCGCAGATCTCCCGGGTGTGTTTTTTGATGTAATTATCCTCTTCCGGCTCCTCCAGTTCGGCCGCCAGGCGAAAACCGTCGTCCAGGGTTTTTACCAGGTTGGGGAAAAGGTCTCGGAAAAACCCGCAGATATTAACGTTAACATCTATCCGGGGGCGCTTTAGCTCTTCCAAAGGTATAACTTCAATAGCCGGGTACCAGCTGCGGCCATGGATAAGCTTTAACCCCAGGTAGGCCAGAATCTGCCCGACAGATTCCCCCCTGGTTTTGGCCGTTTCAAATCCCCACAGGACCACCCCTACGGTTTGGGGATAGCGCCCGTTTTCGGCATAAAAAGCCTGCAGCGTGTTCTCAGCAATTTCCCGGCCCCGGGCATAAGCCGTATCGGTAGGAATGAGGCGCGGGTCAAACTGGTAGGAATTGGAGCCGGTCGGAAAAACTTCAGGTGTCCGGAGAGGATCCCCGGCAATATTCGGAGATACGAACTTCCCGTCCAGGGCCTCCAGCAAATTTTTCAGCCCATCGCTTTTCATGATCTTTCTCACAACTTCCCCGTAATAAGCCAGAACTTTTTCCAAATCAGGCTTTTGCAGGATATACTTACCGGCCAGCTCTTCTAACCTGCTCTCCTCCGGCAGGCCTGCTTTTAAAACAGGCAGCAGCGCCTGCCAGAAGAGAACCGCCTTTCTTTCGGCTTCCTCCAAACCATTTCCGTTTTTACCCTGAAGGCACTCCTCATACTTCAGCCCACCGGCTTCCGCCAGGAGGCAATGCAGGGACGGGACGCCGGAACGCTCAGACCTGGACATGAAAGTAAGGAGCTTTACCGTATCCTCATCACCGAAATTCCGGCCAAAGATGTGAAGCCCTTCGGGTATGATCGCTCTTTTCATGGCAAAAAGCTCCCGGTGCAGTTCCCCGGGGTCAGCCGTCTCCAGGTTAAGCTCTCCAGCCGTCACTTTTATCCTTTCTTTCACCCTCTCCGCCCTGGCTTCATCTCCCGAGGCAAGGTTTTCCTGATACTCGGCAATGAGGTCCTCCAGGTGGAGAAACCGGCCGTAGAGCTGTGAAGTTGTAAAAGGGGGAGAGGGATAATTGATAATGGTAGCGTAACTCCTGCGCTTGGCAATCATGGCCTCGGAGGGGTTAGTAACATGGTAAAGGTAAAAGTGAGGCATCTCTCCTATAAACAGGTCAGGATAACATTTTCCGGACATTCCCAGTTCTTTCCCGGGGAGAAATTCAAGGGTACCGTGTGTCCCGATGTGCATAACCGCATCGGCTTTAAATTCCTCCTCCAGGTATTTATAAAAGGCCAGGTACTGATGATGAGGGGGTAGCGCTTTATCGTGGTACGACTTTTCCTGGTCCTCGTGAATTCCACGTGAAGGCTGGAGCCCCACAAAAATGTTTCCCAGTATTATTCCCGGGATCATAATCTGACCTTCCCTCACCATTATTTCCCCTGGAGGGTTTCCCCAGTCATTAATCATATCTTTCTGCAGCTCACCGGGAAGTTGCTTAAAGTATTTCAGGTAGGAGTGCAGGGATACAGACACAGCATTTTTAAAGGTTATTTCCTGAGAAATCCAGGAACCGGAATTAACCAGACCTTTATTTAAAAAGGCTTCCTTTAATCCTTCCTGAGGTATTTCTACCCGGTAGCCGTTTTCCCCGAGCGCTTTTAAAATATTTTCCAGGCTGGCAAAAGTGTCCAGGTAGGCGCCCCCGCCCAGGTTGTCCTCCCCGGGAGGGTAGTTGTAGATAATAAAAGCTATTCTTTTATCCTTCCCGGGCTTTCGGGCTAAATCCAGCCTTCTGGAAAGGCGACCGGCAATTTTAGCGGCCCTGCCCGGAATTTCGGAGGTCACTTTCAAAGCCAGGCCATCCTCCAGGTCTTGCAGACCAAAGAGCGGAACAGGCTCAATAGCCCCGTCCAGCTCCGGAAAAGTAACCGTAGCTAAAGTTTCTACCGGGGAAATCCCGGCAGGAGAATCCTGCCATTTTTCTATTTCCCGGGAATACATGGTGGCCGGAGTAAAGAAGGGAATATTCATCAAGTTTAAAAGTTCGGCTGTCCTGGACGGGTCTCCTCCCAGCGGCCCCCCGTTCAGCCTGAACCAGATCAGGGATACCAGGGCATCAATGCGGCGCTCTCCGCCGGCCAGAAATATTTTTTCTGCCGGCTCAAGGTTAAGCACCCCGCTGGTAATAACAGGCAGCACGTTGATGTCCCTTTTCTCAAGCTCTCTGATCAGGGCTGTAGCTCCTACCGCTGAAGAATCGTAATGTATTCCCCCGTAATACAGGATTCCCACCGTCGGCTTGTTTTTGTCTTTAAGAGCATAGCCTGCATATTCTTCATAGGAGTTAAAAAATTTTTCCCAGACCGGGTGGTAAATGCCGTACTCGGGTGTCTCCCGGGGAGGATCGGGGAAAACTTTAGTCCCGCCGTATTCCCGGCTTACAAAAAGGAGCAGGTTCTTAATATTCTCTTTCCCGGAGTGCGACCAGTACTTCACCGCTAAAACCCAGTTCCTGGCATGCTTGATGGCACCAAACGGCAAAAATTTACCGATTTTTTCTATTAAGCTGGTCATCTTCTGAATTTTTCGATATTCTATTTCTACGGCAACTTTTGCTCCCTCCCGGTGGGGAAGGTTTTTCATGGAAAAGGAACCCAGGCGCGCCAGCTTCATCATTTCCGGAGAACCGCCTAAAAGGGGTATGACCGTGCTGGCAGTTTCCTGGCTTACTTTCTTTACAAGTTGCAGGCTGCGCCCGTTGCTGCGGATATCCATTAAAATTATGTCGCTCGCTTTTAAATCACGGACCAGCTTTTCTTCCTCCACCAGCTCCTCGTCAATCTCGTGTACCGGGTATACCTTTAATTCTAAAATTTGTCCGTACTCCTGCTTTATTTCTTTTAGAACCTGCGGCAAGGAGGAAAGGGAAGAAGCATTGGTTATCATCGTTATCCTTACCCTGTTGCTCATTAAGGACACTCCTTATCAAAAAATCCGCTGATAACGTCCTGCAGCTTTTCATGGTCAATAGAAAGCTCCTGGAAGGGCTTGCGTCGCATGCGGTGGATGAGGGCCAGGTCAACGGAACGGCGCACATCCTCTTCAATGACTTCTTCACGCCCGTTCAGGGCCGCCATAGTCTTGGCCGCCTTCATCATGACCAGGTCGGCCCGGTGCCCGTCCACGCCCATGTCAATGGCAATTTGAGCAATTAAAAAGAGCATGTCATCTTTAATCTTTACGGCAGGCAGAAGCTCTTTTGCCGCTGCAATTTGTTTGCGTAGCTTCTTTTCTTCCTCCTCCCACTGGCGCGCAAAATTTTCCGGGTCTTCTTCAAAGAGAACGCTCCGCCTGACGACTTCCACGCGCTGCAGGGGGTCCAAAATTCCGGTAATATTAACGCACAGCCCGAAGCGGTCCAGAAGCTGAGGCCTCAGTTCGCCTTCCTCGGGGTTCATGGTCCCCACCAGCATAAAGTTAGCCGGGTGGGAAAAAGAAACTCCTTCCCGCTCCACCGTATTGACCCCCATAGCTGCTGAATCTAAAAGCACGTCTACGATGTGGTCGTCCAGGAGATTTACCTCGTCCACGTAGAGGATACCCCGGTTGGCCTGGGCCAGTATTCCGGGCTCAAAATGCTTTTCCCCCTTTTTGATGGCCTGTTCGATATCCAGGGTGCCTACTACCCGGTCCTCGGTAGCCGATACCGGCAGGTCAACCACCTTCATCTTCCTCTTTTTTCGGGGGAGGTTTTCCCCGGCCTCCAGCCGCCCCCGGCAGCTGGAACACATAACCGTTATGTTGTCGGGATCACAGCCGTAAAGACAATCAGCCACTACCTCTATGTCCGGGAGCAAAGCCGCCAGGGCCCGGACAGCCGTAGATTTAGCCGTGCCTTTCTCCCCTCGAATGAGCACTCCGGAAAGCTTGGGGTTAATGGCATTTAGAAGCAGCCCCTTTTTCATTTCCTCCTGCCCGACTATGGCGGAGAAGGGGTATATCCTGTTGAACTTGTTCATTTTTATAACCATTCCTTTCGCTTCGCTCAAGACACAAAACAGCATGAAACCATTGTTTTGTGGTAGGCTTTTTGTCAACTGCCTCCGCCTGTGCTTTAAATGAAGTCAAATTCATAACCGGGCCACAGGACAGGCAGATAAAAATTCCCTACTAGGCCTTTCTTATCGCCTCCACCAGGGTATCGGCCTTTAAGTCCGCAATCTTATAGTATCTGGCCCCCAGGATCCCGGCCAGCTCCCGGGCCAGCCCGAAGCTTAGAAAGCCGCTCGGCTCCACATCGATGACCAGGGTTTTAATCTTTTCTTCCCGGCTGATAAATTCAGCCACCCGGCGCGCTTCAGCCAGGGGCCTGTCCTTGCCCATGCTCATATTGGCTTTACCGTCAGAGATAATAATTAAAAGGGGAAATATGTTTGGATCTTTGTAGAGGTGGGCTATAGCCACCTCATATGCTTTGGCAAGGCCAGACGACAAAGGGGTTTTCCCGCCAGTAGGCAGTTCCGCCAGAAGCTTTTCCGCCCTCTCCACGCTGTTGGTAGGCGGCAGAAGCACTTCCGCCGCATTCCCTTTAAAAGCTATCATGCCGATGTGGTCCCTTTTCTGGTAAGCGTCAAGCAACAAGGATAAGATCGCTCCCTTCGTCTCCACCATGCGCTGCCGGGCGCCCATCGACCCGCTGGCATCAACCACAAAAAGTAGAAAATTGCCGATGCGCTTTTCCCTTATCTTTTCCCGAATATCAGAGGATTCGATGGCGATGGCCACTTTTTCCCGCTGCCGGCGCAGCTGGTAGGGAGAGGCTGCCCGTATGGTAGCATCAAATGCCAGGTCGTTGTTATTGCGTTCCATGGTGCTGCGCACGTAGCGGCCCGTCCTGGAAGCGGTTTTGGTCCGGGACCTGCGGCCGGAGCCTTTGCGCAGTACACGGTCCCGTTCATAACTGATACGCCTTACCGGAAAAGGCTCTCCGATAGAAAAGATGACTTCCTCCATAGAAGCCGGAGAAGGACTGCTCTGCCCTTCTTCCTTTTCCCGGTCCTGTTCTTTCTGCTGCTCCCGGCTTTCAGGTTCCGGCCTTTCCTCCGCTCCGGAGGAGCTTTCGTCTAACCTTTCAGGCATTTCCTGCTCCCGGCTGCTCTCATCCTCCTGCTCCTGATCGGAGGGCTCCTCCTCTTTTTTCCGGGAAGGTTCAGGCTGTTCTGGAGGATGAGGAGGAGAGGCTTCCCTGAGACGGTGGGGCAGCACCAGTTCCGCCGCCTCGTAAACATCAGCTTCCTTAACTTCTGTCCGGCCCTGCCAGGCTGCTATGGTGCGTGCCGCATTTGCCATGATTATATCTGCACGATGGCCGGAGACAAAAGCCTCCAGGCTCAGCCTGGCCACCAGGTCAAGCAGCTCCAGTGAAATAGTTACCTGACTGAGCAGCTGCCGGGCGGCCACAATCCTTTCCCTAAGACAGCTTTCTTCTGCAGACCACTGTACTATAAATTCAAGGGGACTGTAATCAAAGGCCTCCCGGCGCCTGGCAATCTCTACCCTTTCAGTCGGGTCCGCCGCTCCTTCTACCTGGACACAGAGGCCAAACCGGTCTAGCAGCTGCGGCCGTAGTTCGCCTTCTTCAGGGTTCATAGTTCCTACCAGGATAAATTCAGCCGGGTGGCTGAAAGAAACACCCTCCCGTTCTACAGTGTTCACCCCCATGGACGCAGCATCTAAAAGCGCATCTACCAGGTGGTCGTCCAGGAGGTTCACCTCATCAACGTAAATAATGCCGCGATTGGCCTTCGCCAGAAGTCCCGGCTCAAAGCGCGGCCTGCCGTATTTAATGGCATATTCAAAGTCCAGGCTTCCTAGCAGGCGATCTTCAGTAGCCGATACCGGCAGGTCTATTACCTGTACCTGGCGAACGCTTCTTATCGTTTTCCCCTGCCCGAACAGTTCACTGCACCTGCTGCAGAAATTATCCCTTCTATCAGGGTGGCAGCTGTAGGGACAGCCTTCTACCACTTCTATCTCCGGGAGAAGAGAAGCCAGAGCCCTGACTGCCGTAGACTTGGCCGTCCCTTTTTCCCCCCGGATGAGAATACCGCCCAGGCGGGGATTAACAGCATTCAATATTAACCCCTTCTTCATTTTCTCCTGGCCTACCAGGGCCGTAAAAGGGTAGATAAAAGAACTTGCTTTCGACATCTTCTTCTCCTTAAACAAAAATTTAAGATGGCCTGGAATATGTCTAGAAGTTCTCTCTCCTGACAAAACTTATGTAGTGCTATAATAATAAAATATGTAACACGGCTAAAGTTAAAAAAAATATGTTAGGGACAACAGATTATAATATTAAGATAACCTTAATTAAAAACCAGAAAGGCTTCACAAAAAAAAGCATATACTATACAAAATCAGCGTGGCATATAATATATATATGCATAACTAATAGTTCTGCAAAATACAGATTAATTCCTGCTGAATATAATATTAATTTCACTCACGGCAATTCGATGAAACAAGGACTGCGCTTATTTTTAGCCAGGATGCCTTTTCCCCAGTAAACTCCTCTCAACGTTTAACCGCTAAATAGTAGTAAACAGGAGACAACTCCATTGCATAGCAGCACCGCTCTGTCTGTTCTGCAGCAATAATCGGAGTACCGCTTCGGTATGTCCTAAATCAAGCAGTACCTTTTAGCTACTGATGGCCACCTACCACATTGCCGGTCTGCTTATTCCAGATTACCGGCTCAACATAACCAAACTCAGTAATGCAGCGTTTCAGCTTCTCATATTCCTTGTCACCCGGCTTTAAATCCTTACACGGGTTATGTTAATGATGAGTGCGTAGTGTCCAAAGTTATTGGGTCAGCCCGTATTAAACCTTTACAGATAAATCAAAGTAAATCCTGATAGTTTTGAGCGCCATAAAGAATACGCATAATAACCACTTGTTTTTCCAGCTCATTGACTAAATAAAAAACAACGTAATTATCAACTATTAACTTACGATATCCTCTGTTTTTTAAAGGTTCATCAAAGACAAAACTGCAAGAATAGGGGAAACTCTTTAACCGCATTATGCTGCTTTCTATTCTTTCAAGCAGATTATCCGCAGCAATTTCAGCAAAAAGCTTTCCAGCTATATAGCTGTAAATCTGTTCTAAATCCTCACTTGCTTTTGGAGTAAACTTCAAGCTATAACTATTTTCCGACATATTTACTCCTCAGCTTTTTAAAGACTTCTTCTCCCTCCAACAAAGGAACACCCTGTGCAAGCTGTGTTTCAGCCTCAGCAAGCTTTTTATATATCTCAACTAGGGCAAGCTGACGCTCATAGGTTTCTATACTCATTACAACCAAATCTCCATATCCGTTTTTGGTAATAAAAAGTGGCTCCTTCAGTTTATGGCATATTTCTGAAATTTCATTTGTATTTCTCAAATCGGTTATTGGTCTAATTTGTGGCATAATATCATCACCTCAATTAATTATTATGGCATTATTATAGCATAATTATGCACAAATCACAAGATTAAAATTCCTCTTCTATCATATACACTACCGCTCTTTCCGGCACCATGGCTGCGCGCAGCGCGCCCTTCCAGCCGGGCGCGGCCACCATGGGCGTTTTAAATACTTTTTCCCGGCGCAGCGGGTTATCAAGGAGGTAAAAATCCCGCTCATCTTTACTAAGATAAGGCTTGTGCAGCCGAAAGGGAACTTGCAGTATGAAGCTGAACGGCGGCAGGCTGGCCACAGCAGAAGGGTCCGGCGTAAAGCCAAAATCGTCCGGTATTTTGCGGAAGTCGAAATGCCCTTGCCGCCACGGATTCTCTGCGACGGACAAGCGTTTCTGCCAGGCATCGCGCACAGAATCTTTAAGGTTCGAGCTCAGCACTTCATACCACAGATAGGCCAGGTGCGGTTCAACCTTAGCGATCGCGCCGGCTGCTTGCTTCATTTTGCCGTGAGCCTTTTCGACTGCTTGTTTCTTCGTTTCTTTATCTTTTATCTTTTTTGCCTGCTCAAGTTCACCTGCAGCCTCCTCGAGGTTGCTCAAGGCGCTATTCATTTTACTTTTCTGGAAGGCGTAGTAATCAAGAGACATGTTCTCCCTCCTCAATTGCCAACAGGCTCCGCAAAAACCCAAAGGCATCTCCGTTGTTCGGCACAACCGTATTCCGGGGCGAATGCATCTTATATTGCCATATTTTTTAGGGCCATCCTGGCATTGAGCAAGGAGCTCTTGAAAGTAAACTTTCGGCTCCTTATTGCCTATAGCTATGTTTATTTCGCTTTGCGCCACTGTATAGTTGGCAATTTGGTTATATTGGCCCCGGGAAAACCCTTTTTCTTCAAGTAATCACGGGGGAAAATGTGGTGCACGTCGGATTTTATTTCCACCAGCTCCCGCACACTAATGTCTTTAGAAAGAAAGCCACGGTCGCCCAATTTTACCTGGGCAGCCTGGAACACACGAAAATAGGGGCTGGAAGCTACCGAGGTATTTAAAGCCTGGGGCAAGGCTACCTCCCAGAAGGTCTCAGAGAGCTCCCCGCGGATTAGCCCGTCTAAATAGGCCTGCACCCCTTGAGTATGTACCTGGCGAATATCATAGTCCATCGTTCCTTCCGGATCGCCGGAATAGCGCCCTGTTAGGACAGTCATTACATACCAGCGGCGGACATAACGTTCAATCTCAGCGGGAGGTATGCCCTGCGCGCGCATGGTTAAATACAGGATATAAGCAAAATTCAGCGCGTTTTGTGAACCAAGCAGGGAGGAGTCCACAAACCCGGCGGAGCGGATGATCATGATAAAGCGTTTTACTTCGGACTTGGAACGAACCATGTAATCGGAAAGGGTTTGGTGAATTTTGCCATCCTCATACCAGCTGTACATAGTGAGAAATGCCTCGGGAACAGGTTTAAAATCGAACAAAGAAGAGTTTATCATCTGCAGGTGGCTGCTTTCGGGACGTCGCAGGCCGACCAAAGGGGAAATATATATAGCCTGTCGTCGTTAATTCCAACCTGAACACTCAAGCTTAAACTCATACCACATTATGCAGTTGACATCCATAACCATAACAGAAAATTGCTATAATTGCTCCAGATAAAAGCAAATTCCTATCCCTAGCTCATATGTATCCTGGTAAAATCTATGCGTTTCCTTTGTTTTTGGCGAACAGCTTTTAACTTTTATCTTCATCAACCAGTATCTTTTCTACCGTATAGGAAGTGAGTTTAAAATTACTGTGCTCCGGTTGAATACGGAAACACAATGGCTGGGTAGTTCTTTTTATAGTTGTTTGCTTCTATGCAATTTCGGTAGCTTGCAGGGAAACAAAACGGCGGTAGTAACTGTCTCTGTTGAACAATTCATAATGGCTGCCAGTTTCCACTACCTGCCCGTTATTTAGTACCACTAAGCGATCAGCTTTGAGGAAGGTAGACAGACGGTGGGCAATCACTAATGTAGTTTTTCCTTGTCGCAAGCTAGCAATTGATTCTTGCAGTAACCGTTCATTCTCTGTATCTAGACTTGACAGCGCCTCATCCAATACCAGTATTGGAGCATCTTTCAATAATGCTCTAGTACTCCATTCCACAAATTCGTTCCTTAAATCTGGATGTGCAGCAAAACAGTGCTCTTTGCCAATTTAATAAATTATAGCAATGCCTTGTTCGGCA
>QZJM01000013.1 GCA_003605065.1 Dethiobacter sp.
AAAACGGTTAAATTATGGCCAAGTTAGCACAGTTTTCCCTTAAAAGTAGGGACAGTCTGCCGTTGAAATCTCTAAAACAGACTTTATGCAGTGGAATCAAAAATTTATTGAAAAAATATGACTTTCCTTGAAAAAATCACACTTTCAAGGAATTTTTTTTTTTAAACAGGAAATAATATTATATTTTTAGGAGAAACTTCTAAGTATATTAACCACTCCTGGAGAAATAATAAGCTTAGATTCTAAAGGAGGAGGTGAAAATAGATGCCTATCGGACAAAGAAACGCTGGTCGTAACAGAGTTCTGGTTCCCGGTGCACAGCAGGTTTTGGAAAACTTCAAATACGAGATTGCCAACGAGATTGGCTTAACCAACTACGCCGGGGTTGACAAAGGTGAACTGACCTCTCGTCAAAACGGTTATGTCGGTGGTTACATGGTAAGAAAAATGATCCAGCAAGTAGAGGATCAAATGGCCAATGGTACAATTCAAACTTCCCAACTTGCTCAACAACCTGCACCGAAATCACCTGCAGGTACTACACAGCTTCTGTAATTGCTTACCAAATAGCGGGCTTCGGCCCGCTTTTAAAAATTCTTTTTGCCTGCAACCTTTTACCTTTACCTCCTTTATTTCTTTAGAAAGTCTTTATTTTTATATTTAAAAAAGGTGCAAACTTTTTATATCCTCAAAAAATCCCCCTATGGGCGAACCGGCTTTTGGCTTCGCTCATAGGGGTTGGGAGAGGAGAAACCGGAGGAAGAGCTTATGGGGAATATTGATGCATTAATATTATGTGCAGCGTTATGTTATTTATTCTTTTTTTTGTAATAAAGACTAAAGGTAATTTTTACCAGTATTCTTGCTTTTTAAGAAATAAGATGTTACAATACCATCGGTATATTTGCAATATTGTTTTTTTAGAGGAGGTGACATATGAGGATTGTCGCTGGCTCGGCCAAAGGCAGGCTTTTAAAATCTCCCCGGGGAAGAAAAATCCGCCCCACTTCTGATAAGGTAAAGTCTGCTTTTTTTAATATAACAAGTGATTATATTAACAATGCCAGCTTTTTAGATCTTTTTTCAGGAACAGGAAATATTGGTTTAGAAGCGTTAAGCAGGGGAGCCGGAAGGGCTGTTTTTGTCGAAAAAGACAGCTATTCGGTTCAATTAATTCGTGAGAACATTCTTTTAACCGGCATGCAGAAGTTTGCCACGGTTTTACCGTGCGATGTTTATCGTGCCCTGAAAATACTTGGGGAAAAAAAAGAACTATTTAATATCATTTATATTGATCCACCTTATAAATATCAGGGTATAGAGGAATTAGTACAGCTGTTGTCTAAAGAAAACCTGGTGGAAAACGGAGGCATAATCGCTGTTGAGAGAGATAGCCACACCAGGGAAAGGGAAACCTGGCTGGAAAATAGCCCTTTTCAACCCTGGCAGAGAAAAATTTACGGAAATACTCTCCTGGTGCTCTTAAAAAACTTGGAAATATTAAATAAAGACGGGGTTTAGCCTTTGAAGGGAGGCAGGTTTAATTGGGTAAAGCCGTTTATCCTGGTAGCTTTGATCCTGTAACTAATGGCCATTTGGATATCATCGACCGTGCCAGCAAAGTATTTGAACATTTGATTGTCGCTGTACTGGAAAATCCCAGAAAAAGTGCCATGTTTTCCATGGATGAAAGAGTAAAAATGCTTAACAGTATTGTGGATCAGTACGACAATGTAGAGGTGGATTTTTATGAGGGGCTTTTAGTGGAGTATGTTCAAAAGCGGAATTTTTCTATTATTATTAAGGGTTTACGGGCCATATCCGATTTTGAGTTTGAGTTCCAGATGGCTCTGGTAAATAGAAAATTAAACCGAAATGTAGAAACAATGTTTATGATGACAAATAATATGTATTCCTTCGTCAGCTCCAGCATTGTAAAAGAGGTTGCCGGTTACGGTGGAGATATCAGGGACCTGGTGCCTCCCCAGGTTTACCAGATGATCAGGGAAAAATTTGCTTTAAATTCTAGAAACGTCTAAAATTTGCTTTTCCGGTTTTAATGTTTATTTTTTCAAAGTAGTAGATAAGCAGAGAAATAACCAGCAAAGAGGCGAGCATAACCAGAACGCGCCCTCCCATAAAGACAGTCCTTTCATACCAGAAAGGTAAACTTCCGTGAGGTATAGTCTGCCAGAAAACCGGTAAAGTTTTTGTGTCCAGTAAAATAGGAAGCTGAAAAGGACCCAGGAGAAGCAGGCAGTACAGGCCGGCCAGCACGGCATGAAGGACCCTGGCACAAATGTAGGGGAAAATATTGATGTCAGTGGAGCTGATAATACTTGCCACCTGGGCATGAACAGATAATCCGCTCCAGGCTATGATCGCGCTTAAAGCGATAATTCTTTGATCCATGGCTACATTCTGTATGGTACTGGCCAGTTGGCACCCCAGATCGATCTCGAAAAGTCCGCTGATAAATGCCGGGGCCAGGTCGGTATTCAGACCTATCAGGAAAAGAAGATGGGAAAATCCGGAGGAGAGTAGTCTTACGACTCCGAAGAGGTCCATCATGGAGATAATTACGGAGAAGAGGATGATAAAACCCCCGATCAGCATAAGAGTGTTAATAGAGTCTCTTATAGCTTCTCCCAGCAGCCGTCCGATTGGACGGCTGTCTTCCTGTCGGGCCTTAACCAGCGCTTTAAGGGCCTGTATAAAGATGTTTTTATGTTCTCTTTTTATTTTTTTTGTTTTATCCGATTGGCGTGCTTTATAAAAGCGCATCACTAAGCCTACGGAAATACTGGACAGGTAGTGTGCTGCTGCTATGATGAAACCTGTTTGGGGGGCATGAAGCATACCCACAGCTACAGCTCCAAACATAAACAGGGGATCGGCAGTGTTGACAAAACTGATCAGGCGCTCTGCTTCGACTTTATTACATAGTTTCTGCTGTCGTAGTTTACTGGTTAGTACGGCACCGATGGGAAAACCGGAAGCAAGACCCATGGCCATAACAAAGGAACCCGTTCCCGGGACGTTAAAAACCGGGCGCATCACAGGTTCCAGCAAGACGCCGAGGAAATGTACCACACCCAGCCCAATAAGCACCTGGGAAAAAATAAAAAAAGGTAAAAGAGCCGGAAAGACGATGTTCCACCAGATCGCCAGGCCGTTTAAAGCGGCCTCAAAGGCTTCCTTGGGATAAATGACCATCGCTATGGTTATTAATAGGGCCATAATTCCAGGGAGATAAAAATATAGAAATTGTTTTCTAAAGCTTTTAAACATTATAAATTAGCTCCCTAATTAAAAAAAATTCTAGAGATTTTCCCTGCAATAACATTTCAGAGAAATTTACCGTTAGCTGCTTTTTGAACAAAAGTATATTAAGATGACCTGTTGAAGCGGGTGTTATTTATATATATAGTAAAAGAGCAGTGCTTATAGACCAGGAAGCCGGTTTATATATTTGGAAAAACTTTTAGGACAAGGTTGCCGGGGCCGCCTGTTATACCGATGATCTTGTCCTGCCGGGAATGCTCTGGGCAAGGCATTGGTCATGATGACAATAGCCTTATTTTCTGTTATTCTTATCGTCTGCCGGGGATTTGACAGGTTTGGAGGACTGTTTAGCGCCCTGGTTTATGGACGAGAAAACAGTGTGCGCGCTGGGTGTAAAAGTAAGGGCGGAGAGGTTGCCGGGATTTTATTCGGGTTTAAATTAAACCTGCTATATATCCGGCCGCTTTCTGCCCTTTTTATATAAATTAGCGGCAGGACTTGAAAACTTTCCCCGCTTTGCTATAGTATAATTAGCTTTAAGGCATCTGGTAAAGGACAAAATTCTGACTGAATAACAATTATTCTAGCCAAGCCAGGGGGTTAACACAGTGAAATTTCCATTTAAAGTTCTTATTAAAGGTGCCGGTGATCTGGCCAGCGGGGTTGCGCACCGCCTTTGGAAGGCTGGTTTTAACAATATGGTTATGCTGGAGTTGCCGGAACCCCTTGTTGTCCGTCACAGCGTAGCTTTTGCCAGTGCCGTATATAAAGGCACCATGCAAATAGAAGGTGTTGAAGCAAGAATTTGCCGGGAAATAGAAGATATAGGAGAGCTGTGGAAGCAAAGGGTAATCCCCGTTTGTATCGACCCCGAAGGGATGATCACAGGGCGCTTTAGCCCTGATATCCTCATTGACGCCATTATGGCCAAAAAGAATACGGGTACGTCTCTGAAGGATGCTGCTGTTGTTATAGGGCTGGGCCCCGGTTTTGTTGCGGGAAAGGATGCCCATGCCGTAATCGAGACAAAAAGAGGACATAACCTGGGAAAAGCAATCTATGCCGGTTGTGCGGCGGCAAATACTGGCGTCCCGGGTGAAGTAGGCGGCTTTGGCAGGGAAAGGCTGCTGAGGGCTCCTGCTTCCGGCAAATTTGTTCCTTTAAAGGAAATAGGCGAATTGGTACAAAAAGGCCAGGTAGTGGCAACGGTTGAGGGTGTACCCATAATTGCAGAGATAAGCGGTTTACTGCGGGGGATGCTTTTCCCCGGCCTGGAAGTACAAGAAGGTATGAAAGTGGGGGATATAGATCCCCGTGGTAAGGAAATAGACTGCGATACTATCTCCGATAAAGCCAGGGCGGTAGCTGGTGGTGTCCTGGAAGCTATCCTGCACCTTCATCCGGGTTTCTTCTAAAAGGTGTGTAAGTGACCGCTTGTAAGTGAACCGAATAAGTTCACCGTAAAGAGAAGGCTCTAAAAACTACCTGGTTGGTACGAATGCCGGCAACCGGGTATAATTATAATAAGTTTCAAATTTTTTCAGGGTATATTTTTTTTGAAGGAATATGGTATAATTAAATAAAATTTAATCAAAATTTTGTAAAGATGTTAAATAAAAAATATTATTGAGTTAAAGTGTTAGTAAAATATCTACCTGTTCTTTCTTTCAATTTGTAATGATTTCAAAAGGGAACCTGCTTTAAAAATTTATAATTTAAGAGGGGGAGGTTCTCATTAGCGAAGGCGGCAATAACGGAAACGCTGATGCCATTCAGGATGTGGAAACTTTAAAAAGGCGTTACAAGGAATTAAATTCGGCCCTGGAAAATTCCTTTGACGGGGTTATGATTACCAACAGCAAGGGAATAGGGCTAAAGGTCAACCCTGCCATACTCAGGTTAACAGCATTAAAAGAAGATCATTTTGTCGGCAAGAAAATCAATGACCTGACAGAAAAGGGTATTTTTGAATATGAACCCATTACTATTCGCGCCCTTCGTGAGAAGCGTATAGTTACCGGAGTACAAAAAATCAATACGGGCAGAGCGGTTACAGTTACCGGTGTTCCCGTTCTGGATGATCATGAAAAAGTGGTCAGGGTTATAACTAATGTGCGCGACCTGTTGGAATTGGACCAGTTAAAAGAAGACATGCGTAAATCTCAGGAACTGCTGGTTCGTTACCAGACAGAGTTAGCTGCCTTGCGCTTTGAGCTGATGAAATCCCAACAGATTGTGGCGCAAAGTGAGGAAATGCTCGGAGTGCTGGAAGCCGCTTTCCATGTGGCCGGCTCCGATGTGAGTGTGCTTATACTGGGTGAATCGGGGGTCGGTAAGGATATAATTGCCCGCCTGATTCACAATAACAGCTCACGGCAGCAAAAAGGCAGCTTTATAAAGGTCAACTGCGGAGCTATCCCCCGTGAACTGATGGAGTCAGAATTTTTTGGTTATGAGCGAGGAGCTTTTACGGGAGCACGCCGTGAAGGTAAAAGAGGTTTTTTTGAGCTGGCTCATGAAGGAACTCTTTTTCTGGATGAAATCGCCGATTTACCCCTCAACCTCCAGGTAAAACTCCTGCGTGTTTTGGAAGACCGGGAAATAATGCGCCTGGGTGGAGAAAAACCTGTTAAGGTAGATGTACGTATCGTCACGGCTACAAATAAGGATCTGGCAGTTATGGTGGCCGATGGAAGCTTCCGCGACGCCCTCTTTTATCGCCTGAATGTGGTTCCCGTTACGGTTCCGCCCCTCAGGGAGAGACCCGAAGATATTTCGGCCCTGTTAGCTCATTACCTGGCCAGGTTTAATGAAAAATATAAGGTCGACAAGTCCTTTTCCAGGGAGGCACTGCAGCTGCTTCTTGGTTATAGCTGGCCCGGCAATGTGCGCGAACTGATTAATCTGGTGGAACGCCTAGTTATTACTACCAGGTTTCGTGTCATATTACCGGAGCATCTTCCCGAAAGCATGCTCCTATCGATAAAAGAAAATATTTTTTCTGCGGCGCTTCTTTTAGAACATGATTACCTGTGGGAGCAGCTTCATTCCAAAAGTATGAAGGAAATCCTGGACGAAATAGAAAAGAAAATTATCCTGCTGGCTTACAGGGAATGCCGCAGTTCCAGGAAGGTGGGAGAACTCCTGGGAATTTCTCATGCTACTGTTATTAATAAGCTCCGAAAGCATGGACTTATAAATGAATAGGTCCAAACAGGATATAAGCTCCTTTTTATTCTAAATAAAACATGATAAGCTGGAAAATAATATAACATAACCGAAATTTTTTTAAAATTGTACTTATTTCGTTCTTAAATTTGCTGAGAACGAGTTATTAATTAATAACTTGTCTTTTTTTATGGATTGCCGGGCTGATATCTGTAATAAAACTTTTACAAGCTGCTGTATTTGTAAAGTTATATTTACAATTATTATATAATTTTCACGAGTGCACAAATTATTAAATTTTGAGGATGCCTGTTTTTTCGCTATTTTAAGTAAAATAATTATATTGGCACAATAATTGCGATATAACAGTTTTAAAATCAGTTGTCTTAGGAGGGAAGCTCGAATTATGAAGAAACGCTTTTGGTGGGTCGTGGTAAGTGTTGTTGTGATTGGTTCTTTAATGGCGTCGTTGTTCTTAGCGGGGGGGTGTGCTCCTAAAACACAGCAGGGAACCCAGTCAGTAAAGGCCGAGCCTATTGTCATCGGATCGGCCCTGTCCACAGGTTTTTTATACGGCTGGGATGCTGAGAAGGCCATAAAGTTGGCCGTTGATGAGATCAATGCCAAAGGAGGAGTAAATGTCGGCGGTGAGAAGCGCCCGTTTAAGGTTGAAGTCATGGATACCCGTGACCTGGAACCGGGAGTGCCCGTAAGCGATGCGCTGTTAGCTGTGGAGAAACTAATCCTGGAGAAAAAGGCGGACTTTTTCATCGGCGGACCCGTCCGGTCCGAAGCTGCCCTGGCTGCTATGGATTTAATGAGTCGGCATAAGAAAGTGGCTATTTTTACAACAGGGTTTTTAACTCCCAAGTTTCAGGAGCTGGTAGCAGAAAACTATGAGAAATACAAATACAGTTTTAGAATTTCAGGCAGCTCCAGCAATATGGTGGGAGAGATGCTGGCAGTTTTTAAAGCTTTGACCGATGAACATGGTTTTAACAAGGTCGCCATCATGGTGCAGGATGTGGCCCATGCCCGTGCCGGTGGTGATATTATGGCCACTCAGCTTAAAAACAGGGGCTGGGAAGTTACAGGGCCCATGATTTACCCCACAGGAACGCTGGATTATTCCGACGGCTTGTTTAAAGCCAGGGATTCTGGTGCACAGGTACTATTTATCTGGATGGATATGCCCGAAAGCGTTATTCTGCTGAAGGATTACCGTGATATGCAGCTGCCTGCCCTGCCCATCGGCTTTATCTGTGCGGCAGAGCAGCCTGGTTTCTGGGAGGCAACCGCCGGCAAGGGTGAATATGCTGTGGCTCACCTGGTCAATGCCGGTAATGCCCCTTGTGAGGCGACTCCTATAACTATGGATTTTGTAAAAGCCTACAAAGCAAAGTACAACATTGAACCGGAAGGCTACGGGACTTCCTCCAGCTATCAGGCTGTTTATACCCTGGCGGATGCTATCGAGCGGGCGGGAAGCATCGACCCGGATGCTGTTATCGCTGCTCTTGAACAAACGGATATGGTTGGAGTGTATGGAAGAGTAAAGTTTGATGAGAAACACCAGGTTATTCCCAGCCTTGATCCGGCTGAGGGAGTTGTTCCACAGCTCATCCAGTGGCTCGCCGGAAAAAGGGAAACCGTCTTTCCTCCTTCTATAGCTACAACGCAGCTTAAACTTCCTCCGTGGATGGAGTAATAAGTTGTTTTTGTTATAAATGGAATAGTTGACCTTGATTTTCACCGGCGGCAGGGATTGTTTACGGGGCAGAAAAAAGCTCCCTTTTGATACCCAACCTGGGCCTCGTTCCTGCTGCCGGTCTGGTTTCTTGCCGGATACTGGATTATAGGAAGGTTAGGAATATTAAAATGAAGTTGCCGGGCGCCGGAGCTCACTCCGGGTTCGTCGTGGACGTTAGTATGGAAACTTTACGGGCAAGCTTCGCTGAAGCATTATATAAGGAGGAAATTATTCGCCATGGAACTGGTCATTTATGGAATTATTAACAGTGTAAGCTTGATTTTAATGTCCATCGGTTTTGCTCTCGCTTATGGAGTCAGCCGTGTCCCTAATTTTGCCCACGGCGCACTTTTTATCTTAACGGGATATATAACCTGGATATTCCTTTACCAGGCTGGCCTGCCTTATGCGCTGGCCGTAATCCTCTCTCTGATTATTATCGCCTTAATTGGGGCAGCCCTGTATCAACTCATTCTTATTCGTGTCAGGGGAATGCCTATTTCGGAAATAATCGCCTCCTTCGGTGTAGGGTTGGCTATATTAGAACTTTTACGCTGGGCCGGGCTGCGGGGTATGACTTACATGCTTCCGCCTTTTATGAAAGAGTCCTTAAATATAGCGGGCGTTCCCGTAAGCTATCACCGGGTTATTATCGTTGGAGCAGCTATGATTATGCTGTTTTTTCTCTGGTATTTTACCCATTATACCAAACCGGGCCTGGCTTTAAGAGCTATAGCACAAAACGAAAGGGCCGCCCTGGTACTGGGCATAGATTCTGACCGGGCAGCTACTGTAGCCGTTTCCCTTGGTGCTGTGCTGGCTGGATTAGCGGGAGTGCTTTTACTCCCCCTGGGCAATATCGTCGTGGAAATGGGCTATGAGGTTCTGGTTTTTGCCATTGCAGTAAGCGTCTGTGGGGGGCTTGGCAGCTGGAAAGGCGCCGTAGTAGCCTCATTCCTGATTGGCTTTGCCCAGATAATTACGGTGACCTACCTGGCTTCGCATTATCATTTCGTTGTGGCCTTGTTGATCATAATCATCGTGCTTATTACAAAGCCTTCCGGGTTATATGGAAGGCAAAAAGAACTGGAGGAGAGGGTGTGATGATGCAGGAATTACGCAAGGAGAGACTTGACCGTGGTATTAAAGTTCGTGCCGACAGTATTTACGCCATATCTTCCCTTAAGGAAATAATGTTTTTGATGGGACCGGGTCTGATCCTGGTTTTCGGCTTGTTAGTTTTACCCGCAGTTGTATCGCCTTACTGGCAAAGAGTTTTATGTATAGCCGGTGTATATGTTCTGCTGTCCATCAGCTTTGGTTTTTTAGCCAATTATGTGGGGCTGGTTTGCCTGGGCGGGGCCTTGTTTGTTGGCGTAGGAGGCTATCTATCCGGAATATTGAACGCCTATTTCGGACTGTCACCGCTATTGGCCATACCTCTTGCCACGGTGGCAGGGGCGTTTATCTGTACATTGCTTCTCCTGCCCTGCCTTCCGCTGCGGGGGGTTTACTTTGCTATCATAAGCTTTGTCTACCCGCTGCTGGCGGGAAGGCTGATTGCCGCCACAGGAGTGTTTGGAGGTACTGACGGCATAGCAGAACTGGATGTTTTGACAAACAAGTGGGTAAATATTTATCTTATCTTTATCTTAATACTGGTTGTTGTCTTTGGTATATCCCGGCTGGTTAATTATGAAGATCTGGGCTTGGTTTTTCGCGGGGTTAAAGACAACGAACAGGCGATTACCGCTTCCGGTTTAAACATAACTTTCTACAAGGCTCAGGCCGTTTTTATCGGAGCGGCGCTGGGATGTTTCGGAGGCGCTTATCTCAGCCATCTCTATGGCTGGGCGGGCATGTCCTTATTTGCCATCGACTTTTCCATTCTTCCTGTAGCTGCTACTGTGGTGGGTGGTTCAGGCATTTTGTACGGCCCGTTATTGGGGGCTTTTCTCCTTATTCCCATTTCCGAAGCTTTACGTGCCTTTGGTACCCTGAGAATTGTTTTTTATGCCATAGTCCTGGTTTTTTTCGTTGTTTTCTGGACGGAAGGTGTTTTGGAATACGTTCGCAGAAAGTACGAACAATTTGAACATTGGGTGAGGGTCTAAACATGAACAAAGAATTACTCTTGCAGGTAAAAGATCTCTGTAAATCATTTGGTGGTGTGAAAGCTGTAAATAATGTAAGTTTTGATCTTTACAGGGGAGATATCATGGGAATTATCGGTCCCAATGGCTCGGGGAAAACAACTCTGAATAATCTTATTACCGGTTTTATAAAAAAAGATTCCGGAAAAGTTTATTTCAAAGGTAAAGATATCAGCAGCTGGCCGGCATATAAAATTGTCGATGCCGGGCTGGCCAGGACCTTTCAATTGCTGCGGCCTTATCCCACCCTGCCTGCTTTTAAAAACCTTATTCCACCCTTGTATTCACCTCGTGCCAGGCGTACTTCCAGGGGGAAACTGGGAGACCGGGCTGCAGTCTCTATAGACATATTGGAAGAAGTCGGTTTTGAGCGTGACGCCCGTGTTCCCTATAAGCTTGCCGGAGCTCTTCCCCTGGGCTATCTCAAGCGCCTTGAGCTTTGCCGGTGCCTGGCTTTGAAACCGGAATTGATAATTTGTGATGAGGTCTTTTCGGGGTTAAGTATGTCCGAGATTGCCAGTATGGTCCCCCTGATGGAAAGGCTGCAGCGGGAAGGTATAACGTTGATCATGGTAGAGCACAGGTTGCGGGAACTTTTTAAAATTGCCAACAGGGTACTGGTTTTAAACTTCGGAGAGAAAATCACTGAAGGTTCTCCTCAGGAAATATTTAATGATGAAAAGGTTAAGGAAGCTTACTTTGGGGGTGGCGAGACGTATGTCTTCTCCTGATAACGGTTTTTTGCTGGAAATTAAAAATCTGATTGTGTTTTATGAAAACGCTATTGCCATAAACAACGTTTCCCTGAATTTCCGGGAAGGCCAGATCACAGGGGTTTTTGGAGCTAACAGCGCCGGCAAATCTTCGCTGATGCATACTGTTTCAGGTATAATCCTGGATATGAAAGAGAAAGAAAAAAGGAAGGGCGGGGAAAGGATAACGTGGTACGGTGAGATTAAATACCGCGGGGAGGATATCCTTAACCTGAAACCAAGTGAAAGAGCAAAAAAAGGAATTGTTCTTTGCCCGGAAAGACGCCAGCTTTTTTCGGAAAGCAGCGCCCTGGAAAACTTAAAAATAGGGGGGTATCTTGCTGATAAGACGCAGGGGAAGAAAACCCTGGACTACGTGTTCAGCCTCTTTCCCGAATTACAAAAATTGAAGTACCGTGAAGCCGGGTTTCTGAGCGGGGGTGAGCAGCAGATGCTTGCCATCGGCAGGGCGCTTATGGCCCAACCCAAACTGCTGCTGCTCGATGAGCCCTTGCTGGGTCTGGCTCCCAGCGTGGAAAGCAGGCTTGCCCAGGCTATTAAACAAATTAGAAACGAAACCAAGATCACTATCGCCCTCAGCGAACAATATGCCCGGCCGTTGTTCCCCGTTATTGACTACGGTTATGTCCTGGAAAATGGGGGCATTGTTCTGGAGGGATCTTCCAGGGAGCTTATGGATAATCCGGATGTAATTGGCGCTTATTTTGGAATGTAGGTAAAAGGCCAGACGGGAGGTGGAAAAATGAAAGGTATATATTCCATAGAAGAAGAAGTGATTACAGGGTTTGAAAGAATAGCGGACAATTTCCCGGAAAAAGTTGCCCTGATTTACCTGGGAGAAAAGTTTACCTATAGTTATTTGCGGGATTTAATCTACAGGTTTGCCACGGCCTTGTATGATTTAGGCGTCAGGGATAATGACAAGGTGATGATTTATATCCCTAATTGTCCCCAGTGGCTTATTGCCTATTTTGCCATCCAGAAAATAGGGGCTGTTCCGGTACCGACTTCGCCGATCTATACCCCTTACGAGATTTCCTACCAGCTTAACGATTGCGGAGCGGAGACTGTGATCTGCCAGGATACGAATTTTGGCTACGTGGATGAGGTTTTCCCCAGAACACCTTTAAAAAGGGCCATTGTCACCAACCTGGTGGATTTGCTGCCCCGGTGGAAAAAAACGATAGGGTGGATATTTGACAGGGTTCCTCGTGGAGTCGTGCAGAAAGGGGAAAAGGTTTATCTTTTTAACGATTTAATTCGTAAATATTCTCCTGCTCTTCCGGCTGTTGATATAAATCCCCGGGAACATCTGGCCTATATACTTTATACCGGCGGCACAACGGGAGTCCCCAAAGGTGTCCCCGGCAGCCATAGCGGTATGGTATCATATATCAGGGATTATTACCAGGTTATTGAGGGGCATGTTTCCGAGGGCAACGATATCTTTCTCCTGGTAAACCCGTTGTTTCATATCATGGCCAAGGGTATGTTTATGGGGGTAGCTTTAACCCTGGGCAATCCAACTGTAATCATGCCGATGCCAAATGTCGATGCCATACTGGAAGCCATACAACGCTACAAGGTAACCATGCTGCTGGGGGTTCCCACTCTCTATCGAATGATTCTGGAAAATGAAAGGCTGGATATGTACAATCTTTCCCCATTAAAATATTGTTGGAGCGGTGGCGATGTGCTGCCGGAAGAGGTTTTTAACAGGTTTAAAGAGTTAACCGGCCGTTCCATCTTTCAGGTATACGGTTCTACGGAAGTGGGTCACCTCAGCCTCAGCCATATGGATGAAGAGCCTGCTCCCAAGAGTCTGGGTTTTCCCTTTAGCACCAGAAAAGTCAGGATTGTGGATCCCGATACATTGCTAGAAGTCCCCCGGGGCGAGGTTGGAGAGCTGCTGGTCACCTCCGAATTTATCATGAATTACTGGAATAAACCGGAAGAGACGGTGGATTCTTTCGTAGAACTGGACGCTACAAGATGGTACAAAATGGGAGACTTCGTGCGTATGAATGAAAAGGGGGAACTGGAATACGTAGACAGGAGAGCAGATGTTATCAAGCATAAAGGTTTCAGGGTTTCTGCATCGGAAATCGAAGCCATATTGCAGGATCACGAGGCGGTTATCGGTGCCTGTGTCGTAGGAGTGGCCGACGCCAAAGTAGGGGAGCGCATCAAGGCCATAGTGGTCTTAAAAGAAGATGCCAGGGGCGTAGGGGCAAGTGAACTTATCGCCTGGTGCAGGGAGAGGCTCGCTGCCTATAAAATTCCCCAGTATATTGAGTTCAGGGATATGCTTCCGAAATCCAAGGTCGGCAAGCTGCTAAGACGTGAGATAAGGGATGAAGAACGGAGGCGGCAGGCCTAGGTGTAAGACCGCCTGTTAAGGTTATAAAAAGACGAAGGGAGAATGTCAGGGTTCTCCCTTCGTCTTTAGGAGGAAATGCTGCTTTATAAAGGCCCAATTTATACTAACGTCCACGGCCCTAGCCTTAACTTTAGCTACCCGTACTTTTAGCATCGGATTTACATAGGGCAGCAGCAGCTTTCTGCTTAACCTCCCCCGAAAAAGGGGAATAGCTCTATGGTGTCTCCGCTGCTTAATATACTGTTATAGTCCTTGACAATACGCTCGTTAACGCGCACCAATGACACCCGCTGAGGATCAATTTTGAGCATCCTAAGCAGGTCCAAGATTGTACTGTTCCTATCCAGATCGACCTTAAGGCCCTTCTCACCGTTATAACTGTTATAGTTGTCATACTCCAGCCTGAAAACGGAGTACAACTTAACAGTAATATTCATATCCTGCTCTCCTTTAAAAAAGGTATAGCCTGGTTAAAACGGTATGGCCTGGGAGAGCTCCTCGTCGCTGAGATCGAAAACATTGTTCGTGGGCGGCAGGGGTTCGCTGTACATGAACTCCGGCAGCCTGTTATCTTCCGCCGTGAACCCGGCCTTGGCATTGAAGCTTTTCTCCAGGACCAGTGCCTGTACGCCCAGGCCGAAGACCTGGTCCGGTCCCCACTCACCGCCGAACCTGGCGGCTACCATCTCGAGAAGGTGCCCCACATTGGCAGGGTCTTCCGTGCAGAAGCCCGAAAAGATGCAAAGCCCCAGGCTGTCAAAGGTGGCCATCCCTACCTGCAGGTTTGTGGAGAGCTCCACCTGGCCCTCTTTCTTGTACGGATCAACGTTAGTGGTGGCGATGGAGTTGCCGGCGGTATGGTCCGCCCCCATGGGGGAGGTGGCATAGGTAACCCCTGTTCCTTTTAGGGCCCGGGGGTCGTACGCCGCCAGGGACTGGCCTTTGACCGTCGGTATCCTCTTGACGCCCAGCTGTTTGCCCGTATAGGCCGCGCCCTGTCCCAGCACCTTGCCGAATTCTGTCCCCTCGATCATTTCCTGGATCAGGGCCAGGGCCCCTTTGGCGTCTCCGAAGGACAGCTTTCCTGCTTCCATGCAGACGGCGACGGTGGCGCCGGTTTCCATGGTGTCCAGGCCGAAATCATCGCAGAGCCTGTCGATGCGGGCGATGGTATCCAGGGAAGAGATCCCGCAGTTGGAGCCGTTTAAAGCGATGGTCTCGTATTCTAGGCCCGAGGTCAGGTACTCGCCGTTTTCATCGTGGTAGATATTGGAGCAGCCGATGGGGCAGCCCCCCTGGCAGATATGGCCTGTTCTACCGCCTCTTTCACCCTGGGTTTTGGCCAGGTTTTCACCGCTTATCTTTTCCGCCTCGGCATAATTACCGCTGCTGAAGTTCCTGGTGGGCAGGGCCCCCAGGGCGTTAACGGCATTGACCAGTACGGCTGTACCTAAGGCCGGCAGCGCCTGGCCCGATAAGGGGTTGGCCTTAATACCCTGGATGTAAGCTTTGACGGCACTTAGAAACTTTTCCCTGTCGGCGTACTCTGTTTCGCTGCCTGAACCTGCGGTGTCAAGGACGATGGCTTTGAGCTTTCTGGAACCCATGATAGCCCCGACCCCGCCGCGGGCCGCAGCCCTGCTGGGACGACCGGACATATCGCTGATCTGTACGGTAGAGTTTTTATAGCACCTTTCCCCGGCACCGCCGATGGAGATAATACCGATCTTGTCGCCGAAATCCTTTTGCAGCGCTGCAGCCAGGGCATAGTTGTTCATACCGGCATATCTGCCTGCCGGGATGAGCTCGGCACCATCCACGGAG
>QZJM01000042.1 GCA_003605065.1 Dethiobacter sp.
CCGGTCGGCGCGGCCGGCAATCTGCACCCTGGACCCAATCCCGGGAAGATAATCAGGAACATCATAACCGTATATATATATTTCCCCTCCATGGATACCGGTAGCCAGCGTCTTATCAGCATTTCCGGCTACCATTTCCCGGGCATTATTCCTGTTAAGGAGTATAAGTAAACCTCCGGCCATGTATTCCCCCAGGTAATCCCCCGAGGTGCCGCCGACAACGACTACGGGTACTTTTTCCCGGTACTGCTTCATGTGTATACCCACACGGTACCCGACGTCATCCCTGACAAAAAGCCGTCCGCCGCGCATGCCGTAGGCCAGGGCATCACCTCCCATGCCGTGAACAATAATCCGGCCGTTGTCCATGGTATTGGCGATAGCGTTCTGCCCATGCCCGAAAACTTCGATTACCGGCCCGTTAAGGTTGAAGCCCAGATCCTCCCCGGGAATTCCGTATAACTGCAGGAGCAGGCCGGGGTTATCCAATCCGGATCCCAGGTAGCGCTGCCCCCGTAAGCCTTTTAAGACAATATGCCGCTCCCCATTGCGGGCCAGCAAACGAATCTGTTCATTTAACTGCCGGTAGTAAAGGCCATTAGCCTCGATAACCACAGGCGAGGACGTTTCCGCCAGGCTATTCTCCGGCATGCTGGAGGCCCAGGATGGATAATTCCCGCTCATTTAAGCCCACTCCTCTCAATATAAGTCTGTTTCCCCGGAAAGAGCCAATATCATAAATGCCGTTTAAGCCCATAATTTCCTGCATCTCGTGGTGCCAGCCCTCGATGAGGTTAGTAATCCTTTCCTCCGCCCAATCCACATCCAGGCGGCTGGCTAACACGGGATCGTTGGTTGTGATTCCCCAGGAGCATTTGCCGCTGTTACACCTCTGGCAGACATGGCAGCCGCAGGCCAGCAGGCAGGCTGTCCCGATGGCCACAGCGTCGGCCCCCAGGGCGATGGCCTTCATAACATCGGCGCTGCTGCGTATTCCGCCGGCAATAACAATGGAAGCCTGGTGCCTGATCTTTTCTTCCCGGAGCCGCTGGTCCACAGCAGCCAGGGCCAGTTCCACGGGAATACCCACATGGTCCCGTACTATGGCCGGTGTGGCCCCGGTACCACCGCGGTAGCCATCGAGGTAGAGCATATCGGCCCCGGCACGGACAATACCGCTGGCAATAGCGGCCACATTATGCACGGCGGCAATCTTCACGCATACCGGTTTATAGCCGCTGGCCTCTTTAATAGCATAAATAAGCAGCCGCAGGTCCTCGATGGAATAGATATCGTGCTGGGGTGCCGGGGAGATGGCATCGCTTCCCAGGGGAATCATCCTCGTTTCGGAAATACCATCCAGTACCTTCTCCCCGGGGAGATGGCCGCCGATACCGGGCTTGGCACCCTGGCCGATCTTTATCTGGTACGCCCGGGCCACGCGCAGGTACTCCGGGCTTACACCAAATCGTCCGGAGGCCACCTGCAGCACGGCATAATCGCTGTAAGGAGCAAGCTCCCGGTGGAGCCCACCCTCCCCGGAATACCAGAGCAGCCCTTTTTTCCTGGCCACCCTGGCCATGGCCAGCTGCAGGTTGAGGTTAATGCTTCCGTAAGACATGGGTGCAAAGACGATGGGTATATTTAACTTTAGCAGGGATTTCCTGAATTGCTTCAAATTGTTAATATCTTTCAGGGCCTGGGCCTTCCTGCCAAGGTAAGTTATGGTCTCCATGGGTTCCCTCTGGGGATCTATGGACGGGTTTGTTACCTGGCAGGCATTAAAAAGCAGCCGGTCCCAGTATATGGGGACATTTGTATCCGCACCCAGGCCGGTGAGGGCCACAGAACCGGAAGCCGCCTGCAGGTGAACGCGGTTTACATCCTGGCTCTGCCAGAGACCATGCCCCCGCAGGGCCATTTTATTCTCCACGATACTGATCGCCCCGAGCGGGCAGGTATATTCACAGCGGTGACAGGCGCCGCAGGAGCGGCCATTAGCTCCCGGAACCTTTTTACCTCTCCTTGTTTCCAGGCGGATTTCGTTAAAAGAACACTGTTCAGCGCATATGCCACAACCGTCACACAACTCCAGGTCAAAAACCGGTCGAAATACCGACCGCAGGCCCGGTAAGGTAATGGGCAGCGCTGCTTTCGGGGAATCTGACAGGGCCATTTTTATACCCCCTAAGAGAAGAAAATTGTCTTCTTATATGCAAATGCACACTTAGACACACTTTTTATCAGTATTGATGATCACATTTTCTCCTGCAGTGCTTACAGAATGCCTTCCTTCCCAATCTCTTGGTCATCCTTATACAAATCAAGCATCACAATGCAGGGCTGTCCGGCACGGGGTGTAAATACCGTCCCCAGGTTTTCTTCCATTTCATACAAAGCGGAGACCTCGCTGGCAAAATAGCTGTAATCTCCGGCCTGGGCGCTGGTCATGGGGCGAAGCTTGGTGTTGTCCGTAATGCTGAACATTCCCTTATTGGAAGCTGCCAGGATGGCAAAGGGGCCGTTTAACATGGCTGATTCGTAAATTATTTTAAGGGAGAGCAGATGTTCCTGTAAATCAGCATCGGTTACCCGTTCTGTGGAAGCCCAGTAAGGCGGGGCCAGGACCATGGTAGTGTCGTACACCGAAAGGCCGTGTCTCCGGATAAGCAGATCCAGGAGGTAAGCTACCACCTCGCTGTCCGTTTGCATCCGGCAAACATAGTCATAACCCTCCAGGTAACGCCTGTTAATACCATAGGAAGAAATTTCGCCGTTATGGACGATGGACCACCCTAAAAGGTTGAAGGGATGAGCCCCTCCCCACCAACCCGGTGTATTGGTGGGAAAACGGTTATGGGCAAGCCAGATGTATCCCTCATAGTCATCCAGGAGGAAAAAGTTGTATATGTCAGCGGGAGTACCCACACCCTTGAATACCCCCATGTTCTTACCACTGGAAAAAACAAAGGCATCATCAAAAGAGTCGTTCAGCTTCATAACCCTGCCAATAGTATAATCATCCTCATTGCCATTCCAGAAGTCATCGCTAAACCTGGCTTTCCCGGGTTCTACGAAAAAGCGCTTGAGCACGGGGTGGTCGGATATCCTTTTATTCCATACGGGAATATCATCCTCATAATGGATCTCGAAGTTTTCCTGAAAAAATTTTTTAACCTTCAGCATGCTGCCAGAGTTCATGGCCATGACATGAAGAGCATAAAGCTGCTCGTATTCCGGGTAAATTCCGTAAGAGGCATAGCCCGCCCCCAAACCGTTACCCCGGTCATTTTGTAGGACGATACTCTTTTTAATCCTGCTCCCATTTTCTTTAACCATCTTGTGACTGATTAACCCGGATATACCGCACATGGTTTTACACCTTCTTTATTATTTAGTATAAAAAAAGCAGAGTTGTCTTTTTAATAAAAACAACAACTGCCAGGCGCCGTTGCCCAACAGAATATTCTATTGTATGAAATATCTTTCCATGTAGCGAAATAAGTAATGTTTTTAAATAAAACCTAAAATATAGAGTATTTTTCTAATATAGCGTGAATGTGAGGTAATTTAATTTTAACATGCAAAACTTTTCCTGTCAATAAGTTTGGAATAAGTTTCTACAATGTGGAATAACCAAAAGTGATTTTTTGTCACAAAGCTTTTCTTTTTTGCATAGATTAATCCTGGGATAATAATTTGCTTCCACCTCACCCAAGGGCCGCCTGGCAACGGCGCCACGAGACCTTAAACGTGGCGCCGTTTCTTTCCTGCCAGGGCTTTATATGACAACAACAAAAAATCTTTGTTTGCAAAGGGGGATAAATATGTGTGGAATTACCGGCTGGATTGATTGGGAAACCGATCTCACCCGGCAGCGTGACGTCCTGGCAAAAATGATCGAAACCCTCTCTTCACGGGGTCCCGATGCCAGCGGGACATGGGTTTCCATTCACGCCGCCCTGGGGCACCGCCGCCTGATCGTAGTCGATCCTGAGGGCGGGGGGCAACCCATGACCAGGCAGCGTGGGGAACATACATATACCGTTACCTATAACGGGGAACTGTACAATACGCTGGAACTAAGGCAGGAGCTGGAAAGCCGGGGTCACACTTTTTTTACCCGCAACTCAGACACGGAAGCGCTGCTGCTGGCCTATGTGGAATGGGGCCCGGCCTGCCTCCAGTATTTTAACGGGATTTTCGCCTTTGCTATCTGGGACAATTATGAACAAAGCCTGTTTCTGGCCCGCGACCGGCTTGGCGTTAAGCCCCTTTTTTACACACAAAGGGACAGTGCTTTTCTTTTTGGTTCCGAGCCCAAGTCCCTTTTAGCTAATCCCCTGGTGCATGCGGAAGTGGATGAAGAGGGCCTGGCGGAGGTCTTTGCCCTGGGGCCGGCCCGGACACCCGGCCATGGAGTTTACAGGGGGATGTCCGAGGTCAAGCCCGGTTATTACCTGATGTACAGGAGAAACGGCCTGCAACTGCACCGCTACTGGATCCTGGAAAGCAGACCCCACGAGGAGAACCTTGAAAATACCGCCGGCAGGATCGGCCAGCTGCTAAAAGATACGGTGGAACGCCAGCTGGTATCAGATGTCCCCGTCTGCGTCCTGCTTTCCGGGGGCCTGGATTCCAGCGCCCTGGCAGCATTTGCTGCCGGTGACTTCAAACAAGCCGGTATGGGTCCGCTGCACACTTATTCCATTGATTACCTGGACAACGAGAGCCATTTCCAAACAAGCCATTACCAACCGGATTATGATGCCCCGTGGGTAGAATACATGTCCGGGTTCTTGGGCACGGTCCATCACAAGGTCATCATTGACATACCCGACCTGGCCGAAGCCCTGGAAATGGCCGTGACAGCACGTGACCTTCCCGGTATGGCCGATGTGGATTCATCCCTTTATCTTTTCTGCCGGGAAATAAAAAAAGAGGCCACTGTAGCCCTCTCCGGGGAGGCAGCCGATGAAGTCTTCGGCGGTTATCCCTGGTTTCACAGCGAAAAAGCCCTGAACCTGGAAACCTTCCCCTGGATGAGAGCAGTGGAAGAACGGCTGCGTCTGCTGTCACCTGAACTTATTAAATATATCCAGCCGGAAGAATATATCATGACAAGATACCGGGAAACCTTGAGGGATGTTCCCCGGCTTCCCGGTGAAAGCCCCCTTGAGGCCCGCAGGCGCGAGATGTTTTACCTGAATATGATCTGGTTTATGACGACCCTCCTCGACCGTAAAGACCGTATGAGCATGGCTAACGGGCTGGAGGTCAGGGTTCCCTACTGCGATCACCGCCTGGTGGAGTACGTCTGGAATATTCCCTGGGAAATGAAAACATGCGGCAACCAGGCCAAAGGGATACTGCGCCGGGCACTTTCCGGACTGCTACCTGAAAAAGTGCTGACCCGCCGTAAAAACCCTTATCCCAAAACACATCATCCCGCCTACCTGTCAGCCGTAAAAAAACGCCTTGTGGAGATACTGAATGATCCGGCTTCGCCCCTGCTGCCGCTCATCGATGTCGGGACCGTACGGGCCATGGCCCTTTCAGAAGAAAAAACCTTTAATTATCCCTGGTTCGGCCAGCTTATGGGTGACGCACAATACTTCGCCTATCTAATCGAAACAGATGCCTGGATGCGAAGGTATCACGTGGCCATAGTATAATTTTTAACCCTTTCTCCAGGGATTTCATAGAATAAACCATCGGATAAAAAAGGGGATAGGATATTATGTGCGGTTTTTGTGGAATAATGCAGGAGCACGGCCCTGTCCACGAGGAACTGGTAGTAAAAATGCGGGAAAAAATGCTCCACCGGGGCCCCGACGAAGGTAGCAACTTTTTAAACGATCGTGTTGGTATGGGTTTTCGCCGCTTAAAGATCATTGACCTGTTTACAGGCAGGCAGCCCATGAGCAACGGGGATGGGAGCCTGTGGCTTATTTATAACGGGGAAATCTACAACTATCTGTCCCTGCGCGAGGAATTAATCAAAAAGGGACACAAGTTCTCCTCCCGGAGCGACAGCGAAGTCATCCTGCACCTCTATGAGGACAGGGGAACAGAATGCCTGCAGTCCCTCCGGGGAATGTTCGCCTTTGTCCTCTGGGACAAAAAGCGGCAGCGCCTCTTCGGGGCCCGTGACAGGTTCGGCATTAAACCTTTTTACTACCTGGAAGGGCCCGGCTTCCTGGCCTTTGCCTCGGAGATAAAAGCACTGGCGGAGCATCCCTTTTTCCCCAGGGAAGTTGACGAGGGCGCTTTGACTGATTACCTCACCTTCCAGTACGTCCCTGAACCCAGAACCATGTTTTCCGGCGTGTACCGCCTGCCCCCCGCTCACTATTTTCTTAAATCTCCGGGAAAGCCGCTGGAAATAAGAAGGTACTGGCAGATGCAGTTTAAGCCTTCGCCTGAACCTTTGAATTATTTCCTGGAGGGGATCAGGGAAAAACTGCGGGAAGCAATACGCCTCCACCTTGCCAGCGATGTGCCCCGGGGAGCTTTCTTAAGCAGCGGCGTAGATTCAGCCATTATTGCCGCCCTCGCCCGGGAGCTGGAACCGATTTCAACCTTCAGTGTGGGTTATGCCGAGGAACATTTCAGCGAACTGCAGGAGGCCCGAGAAACGGCGGCATTTCTGGAAACGGATCATCACGAGTACATAATTACCCCCCAGGAGTTCTTGCAACTGCTGCCCCGCCTGGTATGGCATTTTGATGAGCCTGTAGCCGACCCGGCCGCCATTTCCCTATATTTTGTGGCGCGTATGGCCCGGGAAAAGATCACTGTAGTCCTTTCCGGTGAAGGAGCCGACGAAGTTTTTGCCGGCTACGGCATCTACCGGGAGCCTTTTGCCCTGGCTCCCCTCCACAACCTGCCCCGTCCTTTGCGCCAGTCCCTGCACCTGCTGGAAAAATTTCTCCCCCGGGGAATGCCGGGGAAAAACTACCTGGCCAGGTCCCGCCGCCCGCTGGAGGAGCGTTTTCTGGGCAACGCCTACATTTTTTCCCCGGCTGAGAAGAAACACATATCCCGGCTTAATATTAACCCCTCCCCCTTCAGGGTGACAGATTCCCTCTACCGCCAGGTCGCTGACCTGGACGAGGTAACGCGTATGCAGTACATAGATCTTAATACCTGGATGCCGGGGGATATCCTGATGAAGGCTGACAAGATGACCATGGCCAATTCCCTGGAACTAAGGGTGCCCTACCTGGACCACTGTGTTTTTGAATTTGCCGCTACTTTACCACAGGAATATAAAGTGCACGGTAAAACTACCAAAAGAGCCCTGCGGGAAGCCTTCAGGGATATTTTACCCCCTGCCGCCATCAACAGGCCTAAAAGGGGTTTTCCCGTCCCCACCAGGGAATGGATGAAACGGCCGGATTTCAGGCGGCTGTTCCTGGACCTTTTGGCGGGGAAAGGCGGCGACTGGTTTCAAAGAAACAACGTTAAAGGGCTTCTTAAAGGACATCTTGAGGGGAAGGTTGAGGCCAGCCGCAAACTCTGGGCCCTTTTAATTTTCCTTCTCTGGCACGAGATCTACAATTTAAAAGGGGCAGCAAAGTGAACAAAAACTCTTTATCTCGTTACACTTTCCATTTATATCCATTACAATTAAAAGCAGCTTTACTCTATAGAGTATTTTACCGGTTTTTTTCAAAATCACCGGGAAAAAGGTAAAAAGTTGTTGCTTTGGGAAAGACTTAATGTTATGATTATCCAGAAAAGAATATGAAAAAGGGGAGCTGGGGTAACCCGGCTGAGATAGAACATGTTTTTGTTCTGACCCTTCGACCTGATCTGGGTAATGCCAGCGTAGGGACATATCTTAAGACACTTTGTGTTTATAAGCCGGTGCCAATCGTTGGTACTGGCTTTTTTGCATTATACAACTGTTAAAGGAGGAATTTACAGAAGCCATGCCCGTTTGTAATTTAAGTTTACAGGTTATACCCAACGTGCCTGATGACAAAATTTATGAGACCGTGGATAAAGTAATTGAACTTATCAGGAATTCCGGTGTCAAATATACCGTTGGGCCCATGGAAACAACCATGGAAGGGGACCTTGACCGGCTGCTGGCCATTGTCAAAGATGCCCAGCAGGTCTGTATAAGTGCCGGGGCTAAAAGAATCTGTTCTGTTATTAAAATCGATTACGGCATCGAAGGAGTGACCATAGATGAAAAAGTGGGGAAGTACCGGAGCTAACCTCTCCTCACTGGCTTTTCTGCTGCTGCTGATTATTGTCTGGGAGCTTACGGGCAGAGCTATGCATATTCCTGAATATATTGTGCCGGCCCCCTCTTCTATCCTAAAGGTCCTGCTGAACAATATGCCTTTGCTTTGGCTGCATACCAAAACGACCTTTTACGCCGCTTCCATGGGACTGGTCATAGCTGTTATCTTCGCCATTGTTTTATCGGCGTTCATGGACAAAGTGAAGATCATCAAAAAAACTATTTATCCCTTACTGGTCATATCCCAGACCATACCTATTATCGCCCTGGCTCCCATCATGATCATCTGGTTCGGCTTCGGTATCCTGCCCAAGGTCCTTGTCGTGGTCCTGGTCTGTTTTTTCCCCCTGGCCGTAAACTTAATTGACGGCCTGGAAAATGTGGACCAGGAATTAGTAGAACTGCTGCAGGTAATGAAAGCAGGACCCTGGAGAATATTTAAATCTGTCCAGATGCCTTCTGTTCTTCCCTACTTTTTCTCCGGCTTAAAAATTGCAGCAACTTACAGTGTAATGGGTGCTGTTATCGCAGAATGGCTGGGTGCCAGCGCCGGACTGGGTATCTATATGACCAGGGCCATGCATTCATTCAGCACCAGCAGCTTCTTCGCGGCTATTCTAATTGTAGTAGTGCTAAGCATGGGTTTGTTTAAACTTATCGAGCTTTTGGCATGGCTTTTCATGCCCTGGAACAGGGTAAAAGAAGAATAAAGAAAAGGAGAGCTGATCCATGTTCAAACCAAAAGTTTTCATTACCATCCTGGGAATTACAGTTATTTTAAGCTTACTTTTGGCCGGGGGCTGCGGAGCAGGGAAAAGCAGCAGCGGGCTGGAGAAAATCACGGTAACTTTGGACTGGACACCCAACACCAATCATACCGGCCTTTTCGTGGCCAAAGACAAGGGTTTTTACCGGGCCGAGGGCCTGGAGGTGGAAATCGTCCAGATGTCCGGAGGCAGCGTAGAACAGCTCGTCGCTTCCGGGAAATCGCAGTTTGGGGTAAGCTACCAGGAAGCTGTCACCTTTGCCCGCACCAGCAATATTCCCATTATTTCCATAGCTGCCGTCCTTCAGCATAACACCTCGGGATTTGCCTCTCTGAAAGCAAAAGGCATTGAAACGCCCCGGGATTTTGAAGGCAAGAGGTACGGCGGCTGGGGTTCCCCTATCGAGGAGGCTACGATTAAAGCCCTGATGGACAAGTATGGTGGCGACTTTAACGAGGTAGAAATTTTGACCACCGGAGCGGTGGACTTCTTCGTTATCAGCGAGAAGGAGGCTGATTTTTCCTGGATTTTTTTCGGCTGGGACGGTGTGGCGGCAGAGCTTAAAGGCATCGAGCTTAACTATATCGAACTGGGAAAAATTGATCCCGCTCTGGACTATTACACTCCCGTTCTGATCACAAGCGAGGCCCTGATTAAGAATAACCCCGCCCTGGTGGAGAGATTCATGAAAGCAACCATGGAAGGTTACCGGCTGGCCATGGAAGATCCACAGGAAGCAGCGGAAATCCTGCTGGCCAATGCGCCGGAACTGGACAGGGAACTGGTCCTGGCCAGCCAGCGCTGGTTAAAGGACAAATACCAGGCTGAAGCGGAAGTATGGGGTTGGCAGAAAAAAGAGGTTTGGGAGCGCTACGCCAGGTGGCTTTACGAACGCGGCCTTCTTGAAGCCGGGTTCAACGCCGATAAAGCCTTCACCAATGAATTTCTCAGGTAAGCCGGCCCTGCTGGCACTACTTTAACGAAAGTTAGTAACTGTGAGGAGCTGCCATAAAGTGCATAATCCAAAGCTAGTCATAAAAGAGGTAAGCAGTTCTTATGTTCATCACGGCAGAGAACTGCCTGTTTTAAATGCTGTTTCTCTCCATGTGGAACAGGGGGAATTCGTATCCCTTCTGGGGCCAAGCGGTTCCGGGAAAAGCACACTGCTTAAAATTATAGCGGGATTGCTGAGGCCCGCTCTGGGAACGGTGATCCTGAATGGGAAAGAACTTAATGGCAGGACCGTAAAAATGGGCTACATGCCGCAGAAAGACCTGCTTCTACCCTGGAAATCGCTGCTGTACAACGCCGCCCTGCCGCTGCTGGTCCAGGGCACAGGAAAAAAAGAGGCTTACGGGCGGGTAAGGAAGCTGCTGCCGGTATTCGGCCTTGAAGGCTTCGAGAACTGTTACCCCAGCCAGCTTTCCGGGGGCATGAGGCAAAGAGCAGCCCTGTTACGTACAGTGCTTATCGACAGTGAAGTTATACTGCTCGATGAACCATTTGGGGCTCTGGATGCCCTTACCCGTGAAAGATTGCAGGAATGGCTTCTGCAGATATGGGAACAGTTTAAGAGGTCTGTCCTTTTTATCACCCACAGCATCGATGAAGCCATCTATCTCTCTGATCGTATTTACATGATTTCGGAGCGGCCCGGGAAAATTGTCCTGGAACAGGTTATCAGCCTTCCACGGCCCCGGGCCAGGGATATAGTTACTTCCCCGCTGTTTACAGAATATAAACAGATCCTTATGAAATCCCTGGCGAACGAATCAATCTAGCTTCTTTTTGAAGAACCCCGGCAGTTAAGGATTGTATGTCTTTATTCCGAATATTATCTTTAAATCACCTTTTTTTACTTTAATTACCAGTAGTTTTCCCTCGCTTACTTTTATCCTGCCCTCGGTTTCTATAAATTCGTTGCTGAGCCCCCTGGTAGAAGAGAAATACAATGTTTCACCCTGTAACGGGTATTTAAGCCCTTCTGTCACAACCCCTTTTACCTCCGCCGTTAATGGGAGTAGAGAAAGGTAATCCCCTACCCTTCCTTTTATGGCCGCTTCACTGTCCACCAGCCGAATTTCATGATCTTCATCAAACAGTGTTACAGCTGCCCCGCAATTTAAGGGTACATTCATCAGCATTATGTTGGCAAAAGTATGATCCAGCCTCCTGCCGCCGAAAGCTCCGATGATAATTATTTCTTCCGGCCCCAGTTCTACGGCTTTATCCAGAGCCAGCTCCAGGTCGGATTTTTCTTTTTCGGAGGGGTACTGGAGAAAAGCAGTGGGATACTGGCACAGTTTCTGCCGCACCTTATGATCGATAGAATCCAAATCCCCCACCACCAAATGGGGAATTAACCCCATCGCCAGGACATGGTTCGCTCCCCCGTCTGCACAGACGATATAGTCCTCTGCCCTGATTTGCCGGCGGTAAAAGTCCAAATTGTTTAAAGTCCCGTTGGCAATAATCACAACCCTTTTTACCTTCATCCTCGATCCCTACTTGTGTTTAGGTGTGTTTGTTTATGTAAAGCAGCTAGCGAACGGCATAAACAGTTTTTCGTTTTTTTACGTGCCGCTCGACAAATTTCTCCATCCTGTTCAGGGCTTCGGTGATTTGCTCCACGGAGGCAGCATACGAACAGCGGACATAACCTTCCCCGCTTTCGCCAAAGGCATCTCCCGGAACCACGGCCACCTTTTCCTCTTTCAAAAGCTTCTCGCAGAATTCCTGGGAGCTCATCCCCGTTAATTTTATAGAAGGAAAAGCATAAAAAGCACCCCTGGGCTCAAAACAGGGAAGCCCTATTTGATTCAGGCCGTTGACAATCAGATTTCGGCGCTGGTCATACTGGCCGGCCATTCTCTTTATTTCCCCTTCGCCGTTTTTTAAAGCTTCAATAGCCGCCATCTGCCCCATGATGGGGGCGCACATGATCGTATACTGGTGTATTTTCAACATGGCAGCGGTAATATCCTCGGGAGCAGCAGTATAACCTATCCGCCATCCTGTCATGGCAAAAGATTTGGAAAAACCGTTTACCAGGACAGTGCGTTCCTTCATTCCCGGTAAAGAGGCGAAGGAAACATGTTCACCCTCATAAGTCAGCTCGCTGTAAATTTCATCCGATATTACCAATAAATCATACCTCTCCACTACCTGGGCAATAGCCTGCAGTTCTTTCCCGATCATAACAGCGCCGGTAGGATTGTTGGGATAGCACATCAGCAGCACCTTGCTCCTGGGAGTTATCGCTTTTTCCAGGTCTTCCGGCCTTAATTTAAAATGATCGGCTTCCCTGGTAAAGATTGATTTAGGAACTCCCCCGGCCATGACGGTACAGGGCTTATAAGAAACAAAACAGGGTTCCGGGATAATAACCTCGTCACCGGGTTCCAGAACGCAGCGCAGCGCGATGTCAATGGCCTCGCTGGCACCCACGGTCACAATTATCTCCCTGGAGTAATCGTACTCCAGCTGAAATTTCCTGAAGAGGTACCTGCATATTTCCCTGCGCAGTTCCTCCAAACCACAATTGGACGTATAATTCGTATAACCCTTTTCCAAAGAGTAGACACTGGCTTCACGAATATGCCAGGGAGTTACAAAGTCAGGTTCTCCCACACCCAGGGAGATAACCCCCCTCATACCGCTGGCCAGGTCAAAAAATTTCCTTATGCCGGAATAAGGCAGCTCCTCCATGCTTTTTTTCACAAACTTCCTGCTCACGGGCTTATCACCAACCTGCGATCCTTTTGATCTTCATCAAAAATAATGCCGTCCTGTTTATATTTCTTTAAAACAAAATGTGTGGCTGTGCTCTGCACATTTTCCAGGGTGGCCAGTTTTTCCGCCACAAAAAAGGCCACCTGCTTCATGGAAGTCCCCTCAATCATGACCGAAAGGTCATACCCCCCGGACATGAGGTAAACACTTTTTACTTCTGGGAAGCGGCAAATTCGTTCGGCAATGATGTCAAAACCCACATCCCGCTGGGGGGTTACTTTTACGTCGATAATAGCCGTTACGTTATCGTTGTTGCCTGTTTTTTCCCAGTCAATGAGCGTAATATATCCCAGGATAACCTTAACATCCTCCAGTTCCTTAATCATTCCTTTGACTTCTTTTTCCGGTAAATTTAACATCGTAGCCAGGGCCTTGGTGGTAATTCTGTGATTTTGCTCCAAAGCCTGCAAAAGTCTAACCTTAACATCATCCATGGCAGTCAGCTCCTTGTTCCTTTAAGAAGATTCAAAATAAAAACTCCCGCCCCTTAAGGGACGGGAGATTTCCCGCGGTACCACCCTAATTGATCCAGTCCGATGCTGAATCCGCCTCATTAATAAAAAGCTTCTTTAATAACGGCAAGCAACCGTGGCGACATACTTGCAAATTCAATCGCCCTCTCAGGGATGGCTTTCACCAGCAGCGCCCACCGCCTTGCACCATCCGGCGGCTCTCTGAAAAGCATCTACAGGACTACTCTTCCCCTCATCGATTTTAGTAATACTAAAAGTAAGTCTACCATGAAACAAGCTGTAATGTCAACAATGATTTCAGAACAGAATTGATTTGCTTTCCAGGATCATCCACAATACCTATTGTACACATCTGCCGGCCAGGTGTTAATCATGGCTCTTTTACCTTTCTTTTTTACTATTTTACGGCCCTATTTTTACTTTTTCTCCAAAATTTCCCGTTTAAAAGCTCTATTTTTATCGACTTATGTTTTATATAATTATAAACCCGTAACAAAGTTTTAAATTTGGACGTCCTTTATAATAGAAAGCCAAGTGATATATCACGAGGTATTGAGGTGATACCTGATGGAACAAAGTGCTAGCACCAAAAAGCAGGTGGAATCCTGGGTCGAAGAGCTCTGGCCCCGCGTCTATCGTTTTTTCTACTATAAAGTGCAAAACCGGGAGGAAGCTGAAGAGCTGACCCAGGAAACCCTGGATCGGGTTTATCGTAAGGTAAGAACCGGGAGTATAAACGAAGAGGAAAAACTCCAGGCTTATACCTTTATCACAGCCCGCAACCTGATAACAGACCTGTGGCGCAAGCGGGGCCGCCAGCTCAGTACCATATCTATGGACGAATTGCACGATAAAGGCTGGGATCCGCCCCAGCAACCCCAGGAGGTAGAAGACACCATGGTCATACAACAGGCTATGAACCAGCTGAGCCCTGAACACAGGCAGGTTTTAACCCTGAGAATTATTACAGGCTGGCCGGTAGATAATGTTGCCAGAAAGATGAGGCGCAGCCCGGGAGCAGTTAGGAGCCTGCAGTTCAGGGCAGTCCAGGCCCTCAAGGAAGTATTGGAAAAAGGAGGTTATTTCCATGCTTAAGATACAACAGGTTGACGATTTCATAGACGATCTTACCCGGGAAAAGAAGCCGCGAGCTTACAGCCTGGACACAGTGGACCCCGAGATGGAAAAGATGTTTGAAACCATCAGGGCCGTAAAGAGGCTGAGGGAGAGCAGGCCGGCACAGAATTTTTTCAGGACACGCTTATTTAAAGGTATGGTTACAGCCGCTGCAGCGCTCCTGCTTACAGTTGGCCTTCTGAACCTGCCCGGACCTAAAGAATTTAATATTGTCCACGCCGTGGTCAAAGCCTACGAGGAACTGCAGAGCTACAGCGGTGTAGCAGAAATAAGGTCCGAAAGAAATGGAGAAGTAGATTTCCTGGAGACAATTGACATCCAGTACAAGAAACCTTTTAAATACTCTGCTTACCACCGCTACAACGGTTATGAGGTGCGCTATATCAGCGACGGGGAGAAACTGGCCGTAATGGAACCCTCCCTGGTGACGGTAGAGAATATCTTTCCGGAAAAAGAGCTCTGGCGCTACCATATTGGCACAGCAGTATGGGAACTGCAGGAAGCTGCAGAGGTTAATACCCTCGGTACGGAAACCCTCTTCGGCCGGGAAGTCACAGTACTGGAATACCGCTACACCGGGGACAGCGTGTCTCACCAGATGTGGATTGATAAAGCCACCAACCTGCCCCTGCGCAAGGTTCTGAACCACCCCGAGGGATCGGTGCTGGTTGTGGAATTTAAAGAACTGCAGATTAACCCGGTGTTGGCGGACGATCTCTTCTCCTGGACCCTGCCGCAGGGGGCAAATGTCCGTGAATTGAACCGCGCGGGGACCCTGGAAGAAATACAAAGAATCTGGCCGGAAGCATCCAGGCTGCCGGAGATCCTCCCGCCGGAGATGAAGCTGAAAAAGGCCGGCATCCTGGATAACGATTTATACGAATATGT
>QZJM01000059.1 GCA_003605065.1 Dethiobacter sp.
TTCTTAAATTCTTCCACAATATCCCTTAAGGTAGGTTCTCCTGCCTGAAGCACAGCCGCCAGTTCTTTAATATTAACGGGGGGGATCGCTTCCCGGTGACCCAGGTGCTCCGGCAAAATACCCATAACTGTCATCAGTTTTTCCGCCGTTTCGTATGATTCGGGGTGGACTGCGCTGCGGTCGAAATAATTTTGTGCTTCGGGGAGACGTAAAAATCCGGCACACTGCTTAAAAGCGGAGGGGCCAAGCTTGGGCACTTTTTTAAGCTCGCCCCGGCTTTGGAAAGCGCCGTTTTCCTCGCGGTAGGCCACGATATTGGCAGCCACGGTTTTGTTAATCCCCGCCACACGCCCCAAAAGAGCCGGTGAGGCGGTGTTAAGGTTAACCCCCACCTGGTTCACACAGGATTCCACTACCCCGTCCAACGTCTCGGCCAGTGTTTTTTGGTTGACATCGTGCTGGTACTGCCCTACTCCGATGGAGCGGGGATCTATTTTTACCAGTTCCGCCATGGGATCCTGAACCCGGCGTGCAATGGAAATAGCGCTTCTTTCCGCCACGTCAAGATCGGGAAACTCCTCCCGGGCTAATTTTGAAGCCGAATAAACACTGGCCCCGGCTTCATTGACCATCGTGTATTCCATATCCTTTTTGTAGCCGGCCAGGGTTTCTGCCACAAATTCTTCAGTTTCACGCCCTCCTGTACCGTTACCGATAGCTATGGCGTTAAGAGCGTGTTTTTCCATCAGGCCGATCATAATCCCGGCAGCTTTTTCTTTTTCCTTACGCGGCGGAGTGGGATAAATAATAGCTGTCTCCAGGAGTTTCCCCGTTTCATCCACACAGGCGATCTTGCAGCCGGTACGCAGGCCGGGATCGATGCCAAGGATCCGTTTACCTTTTATGGGAGGTATCATCAGCAGCCCTTTAAGGTTTTCCTTAAAAATCCTGATGGCCTGTTCTTCTGCCCTTTGTGTGAGATCGTTTCGTATCTCCCTTTCCAGTGAAGGAAAAAGTAGGCGCTTCCAGCAGTCTTCCAGCGCTTCCCGGAGATGCAGCTGTGAACCCGGGGAAAAATCTTCTCGGAGGTAGCAACGCTCCAGTATAAGCATAGTTTTTTCTTCCGGGACTTCTACCTTAACGTGGAGAAACTCTTCTTTTTCTCCCCGGTTGATGGCCAGAACCCTGTGCGGCTGTATTTTTCTGCAGGGCTCCCGGAAATCGTAGTACATATCATAGGTGCTTTCCGTATCCTTGCGGGAACGCGTGGCCATAACACCTTCTTCGAAAATAAAAGATCTGAGCGCCCGGCGAACCCGGGGGTCGTCGGAGGCTAGCTCGGCGATGATATCACGGGCCCCCTGCAGGGCGTCTTCCAGGGAAAGGACACCTTTTTCTTCGTCCAGGTACTGCTGCGCCGCTTCCTGCGGCTCCTGTCGCCCCTCCATGATCAGGTGTGCCAGGGGTTCCAGTCCTTTCTCCCTTGCTATCGTCGCCCGGGTGCGCTTTTTGGGCCGGAAAGGACGGTAAATATCTTCCAATTCCGTAACGTTGGCAGCATTTCCAATGGCAGACTCCAGCTCGGGAGTAAGGGTTCCCTGCTCTGCCAGGAGCCTGAAGATGTCTTCCCGCCGTTTCTCCATGTTGCGGTAAAGGGTCAGCTTTTCGGATAAAAGGCGCAGTTCCTCGTCAGTCATGCCTCCCGATACTTCTTTTCTGTAGCGGGCGATAAAGGGTATGGTATTTCCTTCATCCAGCAGGGAGACCACCCTGGAAATACGCCCGCAATCCAGGTTGAGTTCCGCCGCCAGGCGCCTGCTAATTTTCTCCTCACTGCCGTTGTTCTTCATTTTTTGTATATCCTCCACTAGAAGATAGAAAGCAATATATATTATTATAAACGAGTGGTGGACTTTATGTAATAAAAATAACCGGGTCGGAGAAAATTTCTCATTCCCACTGCACCTGCCGGGACTCTTATCTCAATCCTTAGGATTCTGCCCGTACTGGCCAGGGAAAAATATGGCATGTATGCTAAAAACGTTAATATTATGGCATTTTAAAAAGGAATTAAGAAAAATATGTGGAATTTTCAATTTTATAAATGATTTAACCCCGAACCTGTCGACTAAAACAAGGCAGCATTTTCGCCCGGGTGAGCGCGGAATTTATAAATAAACCGTTTTTATCATTGTTGTGACCAACAGGGTTATTGAATAGTATTATAGGAAGAAGGTATTTTAATGAAAATCCTTTTGGTGGAACACAATATTTTTTCATTAGAACAGTTTAAAAAAATGCTGGGAAAAAACGCTGTGGAAGGGAGCCTTATTTCCTGCTGGGACGGAGAAGAGGCTCTGGAAATTACCGGGAAAGAACACCCTGACATCGTTATTATGGATATCCAGCAGCCTTGTATTGACAGCCTGGTCGTATTAAAAATTTTAAGGAATCTCTATGATGACATATATTTTTTATTTACCATAAGCCCTAAGGATTATGCCCGTTTGGAAAAGGCTATCTCCCTCGGAATTAACGACTACCTGGTAAAGCCCTTTGCGGAATCGGAGTTTATAACACGGGTTAAAATGGGCCTAAAATCGAAAGAAGAAAAAATTAAAGCGACCCGTAACACGGCAGAATCCGTACAAAAAAGTGCGGACCTTTTTCGTACTATCGCTACTTTTTCCTATGACTGGAAATACTGGCTTGACCCCGAAGGAAACCTTATTTTCATTTCTCCTTCGTGTGAACGTATCACGGGCTATGGCCCGGATGAGTTTCTCAATGATCCCGGATTACTGGAAAAGATCGTTCACCCCGACGACCGTGCAGAGGTAATAACCCATGTTCATAAACCTTTAAAAAAAGACGAGTTATCTCCCCTTATTTTCCGCATTATCCACCGCAGTGGTAAAGAACGATGGATTAATCATATCTGCAAGCCGGTCTATGATTCCAGGGGAAAATTCCTCGGCAGAATCTCCAGCAATCAAGACGTCACAGATTATAAACACGCAGAGGTTGCCCTGCTGCAAAGTGAAACTCATTTGAGCAACATTCTTAAAAACATGATCGATATGATCGCCCAGATAGACAAAGAAGGAATGATTCAATATCTCAGCCCTTCATATAAAAATATTCTGGGATATGAACCTGAAGATTTGTTAGGAAAGTCTGTTTTTGAGTTTATGCATCCGGACGATTTAAACAGACTAACGACCTTGTTCTTTGAAAATATGGAAGCCGGGGTATCCAGGAGGGGAGAATGCCGCATCCGGCACACAAATGGCCATTATTTATGGATAGAATCTTTTGGTAATTTTTTGTATAACGAGAATAACGAAATTTGCGGCGCTATTATAGCCAGCCATGATATTACTGAGAGGAAACAGGCTGCTCAGGAACGCGACCGTTTTTTTAATCTCTCTATCGACATGCTTTGTATTGCCGGTTTGGACGGTTTTTTTAAGGAATTGAACCCTGCCTGGGAAAAGACACTGGGTTGGACTAACGAAGAGCTTACCTCCAAACCCTTTTTGGAGTACATTCATCCTGAGGATCATAAAGCAACCGTTCATGTAGTCGGCACACTTTCTGAAGGTAAAGTGCTGGTTAACTTCGAAAACCGCTATCTATGTAAAGATGGTTCTTACAGATGGCTGTCCTGGAACGCTTTCCCTCTGGTGGAGGAAAATTTAATCTTTGGTGTGGCCCGGGATGTTACCGAACTCAAGCAGGCTAAAGAAGAACTGCAAAAAGCTTACTGGGAACTGGAAAAGCGGATTAAGGAGCGGACGGCTGAGTTAATAGACTCAAATGAAAAATTACTGGCTGCTGAAATTGCCGAGCGTGAAAAAGCAGAAGAGGCCTTACGAAAAAGTGAGGAGCACTTCAGGCAAATAGTTGAATTAATACCCAGCGCCATTATCGTCCACAGCAAGGAAAAAATTGTTTTCACCAACTCAGCAGCAGCGAACCTGCTGGATGTAGCAAACCCCCGGATGCTTCTAAACAAATCAATAGTTGACTTTGCTCATCCGGAGCACAGGGAAACAATGCGGCAGCAGATACAGCAGTTAATAAAAAATGATCCTGCTTTAAATAAAATAGAGGCTAAATTTACAAAAACCGATGGAACGGTTGTCGATATAGAGCTGACTTCAAGTCCCTTCAGCTACCAGGGGAAACCGGCCATACAAACGATCATTCACAATATTACGGAACGAAAGAAGGTAGAGGCAGAATTAAAAAAAGCCGATAAGCTGGAATCGATCGGTATCCTTGCCGGCGGCATAGCCCATGATTTTAACAACTACCTGGCGACCATGCTGGGTAACATCTCCCTGGCCAAGGTGTACAAAGATGACCCTGCCAAAGTTTATGAAAAGCTGGACAACATTGAAAAAGCAACACTGCAGGCCAAAGAACTTACACATCAGTTATTTATCTTTGCCAAAGGCGGGGACCCGGTCAAGAAAGTTGTAGATCTTGAAGATTTAATTCAGAATAACACAAACTTTGCCTTAAGCGGCTCAAATGCCTGTTGTAAATTTTTCTTCCCAAAAGATATTTCACCTGTCGAAGTTGATGAGGTGCAAATAGGACAGGTCATCAACAATATGATCATAAATGCGGTCCAGGCCATGCCTGGAGGGGGCACAATCAGGGTAAAAGCTGAAAATGTGACTGTGGGAGCAGGAAAAAACGCTTACCTTGCTCCTCTGCCGGAAGGACATTATGTAAAAATTTCTATTGAAGATGAGGGCGTCGGTATACCGGAAGAATACCGGCAAAAGATATTTGACCCCTTTTTCTCTACCAAGCCTGGAGGAAGCGGCCTGGGACTTGCAATCTGTTATGCCATTGTTAAAAAACACGGTGGGTATATCGACGTCCATTCCCAGGTAGAGGCAGGTACAACCTTTGATATCTATCTTCCTGCTTCGACCACAACAAATGTTTCGGAAGATACGAAGCAGGAAAAAATTATCTATGGCCGAGGGAAAATACTCATAATGGAAGACGAGGAATCTTTAAGGGAAGTTATCGGTGATATCCTTTCCCTTTTAGGATATGAGGTCGGGTTTGCCGGAGATGGAACAGAAGCGCTGGTTCTTTATAAAAAAGCCAGGGATTCCGGCCAGCCTTTCGATGTAGTTTTAATGGACTTAACCATACCGGGAGGTATGGGCGGTGAGGCTGCTATTAAGAAGCTGCTGGAGATAGACCCGGGGGTTAAAGCCATTGTCTCCAGCGGTTATTCCGACAACTCGGTCCTGACGAACTATAATCAATACGGGTTTAAAGGTATTGTGGTAAAACCGTATAAAATTGAAAGATTGTCCAGAGTATTGGATGAAGTAATCCGGGGGTAAGAAAAGAAACATAAAAAACAGTGAGAACCTTGACAGCCTGCAGCAGGACATCATAATAGTTATAACGATTGGTAAAAGCGAAAATAACCCCCTGATAAATAATTGCCCGATTTTTTTCATGTAGCATCCTCCAGTTGTTTAAAATACCCACCAATAATTCTTTTCGTTATACTTTGCCAAAAACCTGTTCGAAAAGTTAATATAAAGACATCTTCGGGCAAATAAAAAATAGCCCGGCTACTGCCAGGCTATTACTTTTTTTTAATCCAGTATCTAGCGGAATACAAAATAGAAAATAATAACATTTAGCGCCATCAATGCTGCTATCCCCCGGGTAAAAAGAAATTGCTTGGTCTTATGCCGGAAAAAAATCATGCCCAAATATGTCCCCACTGCTCCACCGGCAAAAGCCAGGACAAACAAACTTCTTTCCGGTACCCTCCATTGATGCTGTATCGCTCTTTTTTTATCAAATTTAATCAGAAAGAAACTCAAAATATTCAAGGCTACAAAAAAAAGTGCCAGCAGCATGTTTAAATCTTTTAAAAGATCGAGAGAAAGATCGCGCAACCTGATCCCCTTTCCTGGTGTGCTTACTATGTATCAACTTTAGTTAATCTTAAACCGTCCTGCCGTAATGTAAGACGATTTTTAAAAATCATTTGTTCCTTAATACTAATTTTATTTCTTGGGGGTCTCCAGGTATACCCTAACTCATCCTGCAACACATTTTAGTGTCTCCGTATTTAAAAAGAGGATGCTCCATAATTTCAAAAACATCTTTTCAGCTTCTTCCAAAGGAATCCCGGTCCTCTCAGTATACAAAAACCCCCAGCAAAATTAAGATCAAACCTAAAATCGTCGTTCCGATATTAATCTTCACGATGATACTCCTGTCTTCTAATTCGTATATGGAGAGGCTCCCAAAATACTGGAAAATGCATATAGAAAAGCAAAAATAATAACCGGAAACGCAGCCTGTTCTATTTAAAAAATACCCACCACATTCCCGGAATTTTCGGCATTTTTTTAACTCATTCCCTTCTCCCTGAAGGTATAGAGGCTTGTTTATAGAAGTATAATATCAGGCTTGTTTAATCAAAGTATAATCATAGTCTTTCATCATCAAAAAGAGAACTAATAGAAGGTGATGTCTATGAAAATCCAACCTATAAATAAAAAACTGAAGCTTTACGGTTTTAATAATCTCACCAAAACCCTGAGTTTCAATTTTTATGATATCTGTTACGCCCTGACCCAGGAACAGCACAAAGAATACATCGAGTATATCGACGAGGAATATAACGCCGACAGGTTGGTGAAAATCCTGACCGACGTATCTGAAATTATCGGGGCCAGCATTCTAAATGTTGCCAACCAGGATTATTACCCCCAGGGGGCCAGTGTCACCATGCTTGTGGCAGAAAATGAAGTTATTAACGATCAACCTATAAAAGTCCTTGATAACGAGTCTCCTGGTCCGTCTTCAAGGGCCATAGTGGGACATCTTGATACAAGCCACATTGCCGTGCATACGTACCCTGAAAACCACCCGGACCAGGGGATCAGCACTTTCAGGGCCGATATCGATGTCTCTACCTGTGGCAGAATATCTCCCCTTAAGACTCTGAATTACCTGATTACAAGTTTTGAGCCTGACATTGCCATGATGGACTACCGGGTGCGGGGCTTCACCCGTGATGTTAACGGTAAAAAATATTATAAAGACCACAAAATCAATTCCATCCAAAACTTTATGGCTGAAGAAACCAGGAATAGTTACCAGATGATCGACGTCAATGTCTACCAGGAAAATATCTTCCATACAAAAATGATTTTAAAAGAATTTGACCTGGACCATTACCTGTTCGGAATAGCCAAAAAGGAACTGCCCAAAAAAGATAAGCAGAAAATAAAAAAGCGGATCAAAAAAGAGATGCTGGAGATATTTTATGGCCGGAACATCTGACAGAGAAGTTGACCCTGGTAATAATCCTAAAAAAAATTATAATAATAAACAAAGAGATTACACCAGCAAATATCCTTTTTTTAGTTATTTCCATACGATTTGTCCTTAAGACAGTTTAATTTAGAAGTTTGCAGTCTATACCTTACGGCTTAACTGCTATCCTTTATTATACCATTTAGCTGTCACCATAAACTGAGCTAATTTCTGAGCCCCCTCTTCCATAATTACGACGTATATCACTCCATCAATCCTTAACGGGGAGAGGGTTTTGCCTGTCCCTGTGCTGTAATGTATTGTAACGCTGTTTTTGTTTTGGGACGAATCAAGCGGGGCGCCATATTAAAAAAGAACATACCGATAACGGCCGTACAGAGGATGTAAATCCCGCTAAACGTACGTATTTGGGGAAGGGCTAAGGCCGCGATAATCGCGGAAAATTCTCCTCTTTGGATCAGGGACAGCCCGGCTCGCAGGGAACGGTGGTTGTTTAAGCCGTAAAACCGGCCGCCCCATCACTGAGATTCAGTGTGTAAAGGGGTTCGTCAGCGTCAGGTTCCCCCATCAGGTAAATCTCTCGCCGCCCGCTGTAATGGATAATAATTACAAACAGATCCTCCTCTGCCGTATGCACGGTGTACTTCCGGCCAATTCCCGGAAGGTCAGTTTCTTTTATCTGCATCGGTTTACTACCTCCATAAGGGTTTTATCAACAAACATCACCTATAAAAATACCACAAACTCTTTCTTCCCTTGTTGTCAATTACTGCGATACGCTTCATTGGTTTCCGATGAGTGTTAAAGGAAGCAGGAGGACCATCCCCGTGCTTCCTTTGGAGCTTATAATGTAAATTCCCTGTTCAAATTCCTGTGTTTAAAAGTCCTGAAGCGGTTGGCATAGTCCTCGACAATATGGCCGCTTCCTATCAGCTTGTACTTATAAATCACCAACCCGTCAAGGCCCACCGGACCCCTGGCGTGGATCTTGCTGGTGCTTATCCCCACCTCGGCGCCAAATCCGAAGCGGAAGCCGTCACTAAAGCGGGTGGAGCAGTTCCAAAAAACATTGCCCGAGTCCACATAATCCATAAAACGTGCGGCTTTTTCCCTGTCCCTGGTTACAATACTGTCCGTATGTCCTGAACCGTACGCATTAATATGGTCAACAGCCTCGTCAAGTCCTGAAACAACTTTAACAGACAATTTATAATCCAGGTATTCGGTTTTCCAGTCCTCATCCGAAGCAGGATTAACAGGGATCAAGGCCCTGGTTTTGGGGCACCCCACCACTTTCACCTTTTTACTGTCCAGCAACTTCTTTAATCCGGGCAAAAACTCCGGTGCTACTCTTTCATGCACCAGGAGGGTCTCCGCAGCGTTGCATACTGCCACGTACTGTGTTTTGGAGTCTACAACAATCTTTACCGCCATATCAAGGTCTGCATCTTCATCCACATAGCAGTGGCATATTCCGTCTGCATGTCCCATAACCGGAATTCTCGAATTGTCCATGATATAACGCACAAAATCATTGGAACCCCTGGGAATGATAAGGTCAATGTAGCGGTCCATTTTGAGCATATCGTTTACATCCGCCCGTGTCTCCAGGAGTGCAGCCCATTTTGAGGGAATGCCGGCCTCTTCAGCTGCATCGATAATAATCTCGGCCAGGATGCGGTTGGTCTCCCTTGCCTCTGATCCGCCTTTAAGGAGAACCCCGTTCCCGCTTTTAAGGCAAAGGGTCGATATCTGAACCAGGGCATCAGGCCTTGATTCAAAAATGACGCCTATTACCCCTATAGGGCAGGTGACTTTGTACAATTCCAGCCCGTCGTCCAACTCGGTGGAGAGGAGCGTTTTGCCCACAGGGTCCTCAAGGTTGATAAGGCTGTATATACCGTCGACCACATCAGCAATTTTTACTTCATCAAATTTTAATCTTTTCAAAAGGGGCGCGGGTAGATTTTCCTTCTCGCTTCTATCCAGGTCCTCCGCGTTTGCCCTTATAATTTCCTCTTTCCTCTCATTTATGGATTCGGCTATACGAGCCAGCGCCTTGTTTTTAATTTCCGTCCCGGCAGCGGCCAGCTTGATAGATGATTCCTTAACCTGGCGAGCCAGTTCATCCATAATCATACTAATCCCCTCCTTCAAATATCTTATAACTTTATATCCGAAAGGTAAATATTTTTTTGCTATATAAGGAAGCCCATGCCGGCACGTGCCTTTTTATTTCCAATTTTGTATCTCAACAATGTTTCCTTCAGGATTAAAGCAGATAAAGGAAAACTTCCACATAAGATTAGCCCGGGGAGTTATTGTCCGGAAATTCGTCCATGGGACAAGACACCTGCCCTGGTGTCTTACATTTGTAAACCAATTGCGGTTTTTCCATGAACACTCGTGTATCCGGAGGTACGGATTCGGTAATCCAGACATTTCCACCGACAACCGATCTTGCCCCGATAACTGTGTTGCCACCGAGAATCGTGGCTCCGGCATAGATAATAACATCATCTTCGATGGTAGGGTGGCGCTTTTTGTCCCGGAGTTGTTCACACGCATCTTTGGGAAGAGATAAGGCCCCAAGCGTTACTCCCTGATAAATTCGGACATTTTTCCCAATGTTCGTAGTTTCACCGATAACGACGCCAGTCCCATGATCGATAACAAAGCTTTCATTTATATGCGCTCCCGGGTGTATGTCAATTCCTGTTTTGCTGTGCGCATATTCAGTCATAATGCGCGGAAGCATGGGAACGCCAAATTCGTAGAGCACATGTGCTACTCTGTAAACCGTGATGGCCAAAATTCCGGGATAGCTGAAAATAATTTCATCATAACTCTTAGCAGCAGGGTCGCCTTCAAAAGCCGCCCGAACGTCCAATGCTAAAAATCTTCGAATCGAAGGTACGCTTTCCAGCACTTTCAGGGAAATTTCATAACCCTTCTCGTTGCATTCCTGGCAGGTCATATTATAACGATTGCAGTCGTGACGAATGCTGCTGCTGACTTGCTCTGCCAGCATGGACCCCTGTCACCGAACCACGTCAACGCACCAACGGTGAGGATTGTCCTGCCGTTCAGCACACCCCACTCCCTGGCCTCGCTAAGCCACAGGGTTTTGGCATCGTCAGTATGCTCTTTGTAGCGCATGGCCTCAAAAAGGTGCGGAAGTCCGGTCGTGGGGTCGAAACGCACCACGAATCGTTCCTCTGCCTCGCCAAAGGGCACCACAAGCAGTGCCGTATGCGCATCAATAGGTTCCCAGCGTACTCTTGTGTCAGTAATAAAGATTGCCGGCAGCCAGATGGATTCCGCCCACAAACCCAGATTGGCAGCTTGATCAACTTTGGGTTCGTTCTCCGTCACACCAAAGGACAGCTCCAGTCGACTTTTGCCGTCAATATAGCGCTCATTCACCTTCATCAGCGGCCATCCGAAGAGGGTCGTCTCGATGTAGTTGACGGTAATCCTGTCCGGCATCGTGAGTAAACCGGAAGCGTCCAGGGAAGGTGATGCCACCCACCGGGCGCATGCTGACCCGCCCGGTGATCACCGCAGAGGTAATCACCGGCACCTCCTCACCGTAAATATGACGATAAAAACGTTCCACAGGTGCTGGCAGGCCCTCCGGCAGGGGAATGGTCTCAAGCGCCCCTTCCTGTTGTGGGAATGCCGGGAAAGCTGCCGGTTTAATCTGCAGGCCCAGGTAAACCAGTATGAGGACTGCAATCACAATAATCAGGGCAGCAATCAGTAATTTCATACGTATTTCTCCTTTTTCTGCCGGCTCATACGGTCTCTCCGAGAATAACCGGAAGCAGGAGAACCCAGATGGATATCATAGAAATACCAATAACAATTGAGTAAACTGCAGTGATCTTTCTGAACATAAAACCAATCCTCATGTTGAGATTTATCCCTAAGACCATAAAAAATATCGTCCGACCTGTTTTAAGTATTCTTCATACTCACTTTCCATACAGCTGAAGAGAAACAATTACTATTTTTTACACCTTCTCCGGCGGGCCGTATTCCACACCGAATTTCTCCACAGTCACCTGCCTGATTCGCTGGTCATACAGGGGTTTATCTGCCTGATCTCGCGGCACTTCCGCAATGGGCAACTCTGGAACCGCCGCGCCGTTTGTAAACAGGTCCCTTTTTCTTCCCAACCTTCTTCTTACCCATGCCTTCCCTCCATATAAATTACAATTACATCAGGAACCGGGTAGCAAAATCTCCCACCGGGCCCCGGTACGGCTACCCCCGTTTCAGGTCGTGGGGTTTAGGGATATATTTTTCTATAAAAATAATTGAAATCCTTCACATTTTTACTAATATTACTTTTTTGGCAGGATTTCCAGAAATATGTGTTGAAATCAAAGTTAAGTAAATTTTGGACAAAGGCACTGCATTATCAAAAAAATCCTAAATTGGGGGCCTTTAAATGGAGAATAATCGGACAGGTTGTTTATCTGTATTTTTCCCTTTTTTAAGATTGACAGCAAGGGATACTAATAAAGTAGAAATTCTGCCTTACGCCATAAGAGATGACTTTTTATCCCCTTCGGAATTATCATTTTATAAAATACTGACGCAAGCTATAGGACAGGATATGAAAATTTGTCCGAAAGTAGGTTTAAAGGATATATTTTTTGCATTTCCTGGGAAATAAATTAACGAGACACTTTTCCTTATAGTAAAAGTAAAAAATAAAGCGGGACAGTCTTTAAAAAAAGGCGCTGTCCCGCTGGGTAGTTTTTTTAATTAATCTTCATCTTCTTCGTTTTTGTTTACATTTTCTTCCTAAGTATTTTCCTGCTCATCATCACCATCAGAAACTTCTTCATTTTCTTCTTCGCCATCATCACTATCAGAAACTTCTTCATTTTCTTCTTCGCCAATATCTACTTCACCAGTGGCGCTGTTATAATTAAATTTTTCACCCAGTGCTTCAGCGATAAAACGCAAGGGGACAAAAGTACGATTGCAAATTAACTGTGCAGGTACATCAAATTGTCTTTCTTCCCCGTTCACGTAAAATTTCGCCTCTCCCAGGAAGATTTCAATAGTAATATCTCCCCTGGTAATGGTAACTTTCTGTTCCTGGAGATTCCATCCCACGTCTGCGCTCAGCCCGTTGGAAACCGCCTTTACCGGTATAAGAATACGTCCACCTTTTATTACTGGAGGGACATCAGACAAAAAAGGCCTGCCCCGTACTTTGATTTTTTCCTGCTTCATTTCCGTAACAAAAGCAGGCGGACCGATAAATTTTTCCTTGAAAGAATGCTGCCGGCTCAGCACGTGCTTTTTTTCTTTCAACGCTTCCTCCTGGTTTTTTTCATCACATTTTTCCGACCCAGCTACAGGCTCCGTTCCTTCACTGTTAATCCACTTAGGCACATTTTTTTTCTTTGGCGCTGCCACAACCGCACCTGAGATACCAAGTGCCATAGCCACAACCAGCACAAAGGCAATCAGTTTCTTGTGCATAAAAAAATCCTCCCCTTCTGATAAATTTTGTAGCGCCGAAATAACACAAAAAGTGCTATTTTCGGCAACCCGGCGATCTTAGTCCCATCAAACAGGACCTTAGACCCGTAGTTTTGCGTCCCTGCCTTTCGGCCAGGTTTGCCCTTTCGGTATGCACTTTAGAAAACAAAGCCAAGTAATTTAATTTTACTTCTAAATACGTATCCTGTAAATACATTTTCCTGCAAAATTTTAGGGTGTAACAATAAAAAGATTTATTTTTTGTGGACTGTGCTCCAGCTCATAAGCGGAAGCCATAACCTTTTTTGTTTCGTAACTACCCTAAAAATAACTCTTTACCATTTTCATCCATCTGCTGGCGCTGCAGCGCAGCATGATTGTCTACTACCAATACCTAAAAACAAATGCTGATCTAAACAGTCTTGATCGTTTTTTTGATGTTTTCCAGGTCTCCTGTTAGAGATGCTATTAAAAGCTGGCAGGCCAATGGCAGCGTTATATAGTTTTTTTCCTCCGAATTCCCGGCGTACCCCCAGTAAAAAATGCATGATTAAAAAGACAAGGGTCATATGCCGGTGCCAGCCCGGATAAGAACGGACTTCATAATGGTCCATACCCAGGTAACTTTTACCTTCCTGGAACAACTGCTCGATGGACCAGCGCATAGAGGAAGCACGGATCAGTTCTTCCATGGGGATATCCTCAGGTGCATTGCAGAAGGCGTACTTGATCTCCCCGTTTGCGTTTTTGCGCAGGAACAGCCAGTACTCCGGTCCGGGCATGCCGTCTCGATGCTCAATGACGCGCAGACGTACTACCTCAGCGGTAATGGGACCTTTGGCCCCTTCACCCATACTTACCGTTTCCCAGGGAAGGGTGGGGTCTTTAGCGATCTTAGACACCGGCACCGGATCTGTAAGCGGCCTTTTTTTCTTCGGATAAGGCCCCCGGCCCTTGTAGGGCGATAGGCTGATTTCCGGTCTTTCCAGCCAGACCAGGGTATTGGAATGGATATCTGCAAAGTAATAATATTTTTCGCCGATGGCGTCGCGCAGAGCTGTATTTTTGCCAAAGTAACTGTCCATTCCGACCCAACGGCCGGCAAAGGCACCGCTTTTTACTGTTTTCTCTAACATTTCCCAGGCGATTTGCACCTTGGTCTGAAAAGTAAGATCTTCGGGAACCTGGGTCTTTTCCCGGCGCTCGGCATACTCATCTGTGAACCATATTTCCGGCATGTAAAGCTTTCGGTTAAGCAGGGCGTAGCCTTTGCTGCTGGCATAGCCCAGGAAAACTCCCGACTGGCAGTTTTCTACCTTGCCCAGGTTACCGCAGTACTGGCGTTCGACTCCGGCCGAATCCTTGCCTTTTTTAGGGAATTCACTGCTGTCTAACGTGAACATGCCGTCATCACCGGAAATATCTTCGGCAAGTTCTTCTTTGCTCTTGTCCAGTACTTTATCTGCATCCCAGGTAGAACCAGTGATAAAATGTTGCATGGCACGCACTTTTTCTTCGCCCAGGATTTTAATGGCAATGGGCTCTACTGATTTAGCGTTCAGGTCACTGGCCAGGCCCTTTAAATATACCAGGGCATTGAAAATCTGCTCTTTCTTTTGAAAACAGGAAGCAAATTTCTGAACGAAGCGGACCAGGCGTTGAGTCAGTTTAGAGACATCCTCGGGATCTATGGAAAGACGTGCGGCAATGCTCGGGTCCCAACCGACACGTTCTAGCAGCATGGGATCTGTGCTCCTTTCTACAGGTGCTGTAGAGGGCTTTGGGTATGGACGCTGTTGGCACCCGATGATGCTGCGAAAATCCGCCCGAAGCGGACAAAGATACACCTCCTTGGGATATCCGTGGTATCTGTAAAAAGAGCCCTGCCGGGTAAAACCTAAAGTACTGCCCACATGGACCCAGCCTGCTGCTTTGTAAACAGTTCCTTGAAAAAAGCGGGGGTCGACAAAGGTTTCCAAGAGTAGAAGCTGCTGTTCATAGTAACAGAACCAGTCCTGGATGAGTTGCCGAGTGACCTGGGATAGAAGATAAGACCCCAGGTTCTTAACCCTAACCCACGGCAGAATCAAAAAACGATTGTTGTTGGCCAGCTTCAGTAGATGATTTCTCCTTTGTTCTTACCCAAAGTCATCAATTGCACGTGGTGTCAACATTGGCAACAAGGTTTTTCGTGTAACCCATCCCTTCCACCCCTGGTTCGGGCTGGAGCTGGAGC
>QZJM01000071.1 GCA_003605065.1 Dethiobacter sp.
TGTCGATGGAGAGGTTTTTCTGGTGACAGGAAAAAGGCTTTCTCTTTTGTTAGCTGAATTCGATTACTATTCATGGTACATCTATTTTACTAGACACACGAAGCCCTGTCAATGTAAATTTAACCAAAACCCAAGCAGTTTAGGAGTTTATTGTATCCCTAATAGAAAGCTGCAAAGAGAACCTGGATTTAGCCAGGCAAGCGCTTAACTTGCTTACCAATGTTACTGTTAAATATCAGCTTGTTTCGTAGTTAAGTTTGGGCGCTTGAGTACAGGGGCCAAAGCCGCTTCATACTTGGGGATAACCAAAAACCCGTCGTTAGAAAGGCTCAACTCTTCAGCCTCAGGCGCCCCTTTCCAAATCCGAATTAGGCATCTTGGTTAAAAAACCGCATTTTGCCAGTATGGAATTTCTGAAAGGGGTTAAGAAGAGCCCTGTTGCTTTAAGCGCAAGCTTTAACCAAAACATCTGATTAGAAGGGTCCTCAGGTTGTTCGTTGCCAAGAAATGTTATTTTGTCAGATAGGGTACTTTTATGCGTTTAAGTTATTCACTATTTGTTGATTTTTAACATAGCATCCAAAATCCGGTTTATACCCCACCATAGCATATGCTGGATATCAGTAATTGAACCTTCTAGAAAGGAATCAGGGAAAATAAATGCCTTGGTTTCAGGATTGGAAATAGCACCAGGAAATGAATAGTCAGTAATAACAAGATAACCATCATATCCCACTAATTCCTGAAGCGTGAAGATTTTATCCTTGACTTGTGGGTATTGTGAACAAATCTTTTCATTCTGACTATCCTCAAATACAATGATCAGGTCTGCCTCTTCCACCATCGATTTAGTCAACTCTTTTGACCTACTCTTTGAGATGTCTATCCCCCTTCTTCTCATGCTTTCAATGGCATAGGGGTAAGGTGAAAGACCAAAGACCAGCTTATCCCAGCACTTACCATGGGCTGCAAGTAGTTGGATGTTCTTCGGAGTCAACTCAATCCCTGCCGAAGTTATCTTAATTTCCTTATTAAGGCTGTCCTTCCTTTTAGCAATAATCTCCCTCAAGAAATACTCGGCCACCACACTTCGACAACGGTTTTCTGCACAGACAAACAAAATACTCTTTAGCATGACTTATCCATATATCTCCTTAATTTTTCAAGCCTCAGATATTCTCTATCCAAGGATATAGACTATCCCTTCGTTATCGTCCACCCTGATTCTCTGGCCAGTTTTATTCTTCTTGTCCCACCTCTATATCAGCCATCACCACGCTAATCAGGCTAAAGACTGGTGTCTAGACAGAGGGGCTGTAGCAGAAAGCAGCACCTGGGTGTGATTATCCCCTTAAATTTGCCCGGGAAAAACCGCAGGACCTTTCATAATGGCTGCAGCTGTTTCTACTGCAAAATACCCGATATTGGCTTATTCAATAACTAAAATAACATCACCAGTGTTTACAGTTGCGCCGCTTGTTACATGAATTGATTGAACAACACCCGAAACAGGGGCAGTTACTTCATTTTCCATTTTCATCGCTTCCAGGATAATTAAAGTATCCCCTTCCTTAATACTGTCACCCTCTTTTACCTTGATATCTAGAACAGAACCAGGCATGGGCGCAGTAACCTGAAAACCGCCTCCGGCTTTCGGTTCAGCTTTTTCTTTGGGGGGAGGAGGAGAAACTGCCGGTTGAACGACAGGCGCATCCTGCGTTTCAGGAGCTGCGGCTTGTGGTATAACCGGTGTAATCACAGATGAAACTGAGGTTGTAGAATCGCCTATTTCATCCACAACGACCTCGAATGGCTCACCATTAACATAAACTCTGTATTTTTTCATTTATACATCCCTCTTCTTAATAATCTTCTTAATGCAAAGTCTTGTCTTAAATTTAGCAACCTTGCTCTGCCGGCCAGGGCCCATGTGTTCATTACAAGTTCTAGGGGTTTATTTCCCACCACAAGGCAGTTAGGTTTCTCTTTTTCCAGTGCAAACAACAGCGCTCCGATTGTTGCCGCAATTATTTCCGGCCTTACGGCCGCCTTTACGGCTTTGCTTTCAGTACAGGCTATTTCCGGAGCTGGCTGAGGCCAGGCGTCCATACCTGAACATCCCGTTTGCGCGGGATTGTTTACTGGAGCAGTTTTTTTAGCAGCGCTTTTCAATTGTTTTTTTCCGTCTGCTTTGTAAAATAGTTTTTTAAAATCTATCAAAATAAGAGCCAATATCAACAATGTGCTCATAACTATTAGAAGCCCTATTGCTAATATTTTTAAACCAAAGATGAGGTTATGCATTATTACCTAACTCTCCATTCACTAATGTTTTTAAAACAATTTATGTAGGGTCGAAAACTGGCGTAGTGGCCTAGGGCGGTCTAGTTCGTTGTCTGCCCTTTTCGGTTGACAGTGCCTCACTATCCTGCCATACTCTATCTCCAGTTCGCGGCCGGCCACCGAAGACCTTTCGCTCACGCCGGTTATGGAGGTGATAGTAGTAAGACAAGCATGGAATCCCTACGATGCGCAGCACCAAGCTAACGTGATATCCTAGCTAGGGAGATCCACTTCTTTGCTACTTCTATTTTTTCAGTTCTTGAGAGATGCAGTTTTTTTAGCAGGTTACGTAAAATGGCAATTTCCAGGTCTTTTTCGCCCAGGATCTTTTTCAGTTTTTTTTCTGCGGCCAGCTTTTGATTCTCGGTACCATAAGGGTTGCCTTTGAAAGACTTGCCCTTGGGCTTGCCGTTGAAAGCTGCTTCGCCGTACTTTCTATACTCACGGACCCACCTATTTACCTTGCTGGGCGATAGCTCGTAGCGGCAAGCCACAAGGGTAGCGTTACCCGTTTCCTGGGACTCTTTAACTACTCTCAATTTTTTCTCTGGAGAATGGTACCTTCCACTTTTCATTCTATCCCCTCCCACTATAGATTTTAACTGATCTAGCTTATCTGTCCAAGTAGGTTAGGGGGCTAGAGAGTTCCTCAACCGCCTTGCTCAACCACTTCTTGATCTGCTCATCGTAAACACGCCGATCTCTTCGGCTCCAGGAATAGCCGGGGATGGGCCTGCCTTGACATTAATACTGAACGACTTATAGTTTTATTTCCCCTTTTTTCTTTGCATAAACTTTTCTTTATAAAATCTTGCCTCTTCAGAACCCCAGTAAAGTCTTACAGCTGCTTGCGCCATAGTTTCGAAACCAAACATATGATCTGTATCTGCGTTAAATGCTGCCTTCAAAAACTTTATAGCAGTTGGGCTCAATTCAATTATCTCTTTGCACCATCTTTCCACTTCTGCATCTAATTCAGAAAGTGGGACCACCTTATTCACAAGTCCCATCTCATATGCTTCCTGAGCTGTATATGTCCTGCATAGAAACCATATTTCCCTCGCCTTTTTTTCTCCAACTACCCTTGCAAGATAGGTTGCACCGAATCCTGCATCAAAGCTTCCAACCCTCGGGCCTGCCTGACCAAACTTTGCCGTATCAGCAGCTATAGAGATGTCACAGATTACGTGAAGTATATGCCCTCCTCCTATTGCCCATCCATTTACAGCGGCTATCACGGGTTTTGCAACCATTCTTATCATATGATGAACTTTTGTATGCCAGTAATCCATTTCCCTGTGATAACCCCCCTCCTTTGACTCTTCCAAATCGCCGCCTGAGCAAAATGCTTTGTCACCAGCACCTCTTAAAACAATCACGCGAACATTTTCATCCAATTCTGCACTTTCAAGGGCATAAAAGATTTCCTTTAATGTATTTGTTGTAAAGGCATTATATTTTTGTGGTCTATTTATGATAATCCATGCCACATTTTCACGAACTTCATATACAATATCTTTATATACCATTTTTTCATCTCCTTCCTTGAAAAGCTTTCTTAGATCCTATAATACCAGCCGTTTATTTCATAATCAATGAAGAAACCGCACTTGAAGAAAGGGTCGGCTTCAATAAGCGATCTGGCCTCTTCCTCAAACTCGACTTTATAGATGAACATGGCCCATCTGTAGTCAGTCACAGGGCCAGCACACATGAGCTTTCCATCTACTTTAAGAGCACGGTTATATTCTCTATGGTTAATTCTCTCCTTAACCATGTCCTTGGGCAGGAAGGACGTATAAGATAATTGGCCTAACGAGTCATGTTCCTTTTCCATGGCTTTCAAGTGAACTTCCCTGAACAGAGGCGAGAAATAGGCTCGGACGACAAAGTACTTCATGAAAGACCTCCTCCAGTCTTATGCATCAGAAATCCCCTGGCGGTAGAGACAGAAATAGCCACGTATCAAAAGCGAGGCAAGCGAAGAAGGTTAAAATGACTACCACAATAGTGTAGATGTTACCTGCATTCCCGGAAATTTATACCTATGAACCCGTAAAAGCGCAGTAAATCAGCTTAAAAATAGCTTGCCATAATTCTCCTATAGGTATAAAATATACCTATAGGAGGTGACGCAGATGCCGCGGGGGACTCAAATAATTAATGGCACTGAATATGTATACGAATATGATTCCACCTGGAATGCCACGAAGAAGTACGGCACCCATAAACGAAACTACATCGGTAAAATGGTGGACGGTGTTTTTGTCCCCAACAAGAAATACAAACTGCAGCTAGAACTGGATGAGGCCAGACAAAAAGTACCCGGTCCTGTGCCTGTTACGCAGTGTAAGCGGACATTTTATGGGGCCACCTATTTATTCGATGCTATTGGTGAAAAACTGGGTATCACAAGTGATTTGAAAAAGTGTTTTCCGGACACTTACACCAAAATTCTATCTGTTGCCTATTACCTGATCATGGAAGACCGTAATCCCTTAAGCCGTTTTCCCAAGTGGGCCAGGACCCATGAGCATCCCTTTGGGGCTAATATCCCCTCACAGCGCAGCAGTGAGCTCTTTAGCTCCATTAGTGAAGATGCCAAGCAACATTTTTTTCGTCTGCAAAGCAGCCGCAGGCTGGAAAAAGAATACCTGGCTTATGACACCACCTCCATCTCTTCCTATTCGAAGCTAATAAAGCAGGTGAAGTACGGCAAAAACAAAGATCATGAGCCCCTGGCACAGCTAAACCTGGCCCTTGTTTACGGGGAAGACTCCCGGTTACCCGTTTACTACCGGAAACTGCCCGGCAATATCACCGATGTCATGACCGTTAAAAAAATGCTGGCTGACATTGATTTTCTACATCTTAACAAAGTCAAACTGGTCATGGACCGGGGTTTCTACAGTGAAGCAAATATCAATGCCTTATACCATAAGCACTATAAGTTCATGATCGCCACCAAAATATCTCTGAAATACGTCCAGGAACAACTGCATGAAGTGCGGGAAACTATGTTGTCACGCTCCCACTACAGTTCAAAATACAAGCTTAATTATTACTCCTGCATGATCACCTGGCACTACCAGGAAACCAAGAAGCGCAGCGGTATTGTGGAATCAAAAGAGAAAAGAATGTACCTGCATCTATTCCATAACGACCAGCAAGCAGCTGACGACAAGGCGGCATTCAATAATCTGTTGGACCGGCTGGAAGTAGAGCTCCTTTCCGGCAGTCGAAACCCGGCCCATGAATCGCTTTACAACAAATACTACCAGATTAAACAGACACCGGTGCGGGGCATCACACTGACCCCCAAACAGGAGGCTATCAATGAGACGGAGAAGGACTATGGCTATTTTGCACTCATCTCCAATGATGTCAAAGATCCCCTGGAAGCGCTCCGAATCTACCGTACCAAGGATGTGATTGAGAAAGCTTTCGGTAACTTAAAGGAACGGCTGAATATGCGCCGTACATCCGTGTCCTCCGAAGAAAACCTGGAAGGAAAGCTCTTTGTCCAGTTTGTTGCACTTATTTATCTATCCTATATCGACAAGGCTATGCGCGAAAACAATTTTTACAAGGACTACACCTTGCAGGAACTGCTGGACGAACTGGATGTCATTGAACGCTTTGAACAGCCAGGTCGTCAGTATCACATCGGGGAGATGACAAAAAAACAGATAGAACTCTACCGGTGCCTGGAGGTAGATGTGCCGTCATAGGTATAAAATTACGGGAATTCAGGATGTTAGTGAAGGGTTGGGTCACACCTGCACTCATAAAATTAAGTATCACAAAACACTCCAACGTCCCAATGAGCATCATAAAAGTGACAAGCAATACCACGCCACAGCTGTTGTAGGTTCTCCGTGTGTGGGTATTGCCCCTCCACACAACACCCATTACAGCCTCTATCGAAACAAACGACATTATCAACAGGGTAAAAAAAACATAAACTTTTCCATGTCGAAACAAGCGGTAATGGTAAAAACAACCCCTATGCTCACAGCCAACTCGAACAGCCCTCGCCAGGGTTGCGTTACTGTCTAACACGCTTCTGGTACTTGTTCATTCATTAATCTCACCTCCTAAAGAATTTGAGCCTGTTCAATATCTTACAGGTCCTTGAAATTCAAGGTTTTGTAAAAAACGGCTGAAAATGCTGGAGAAAATATTGCTGAAAAGAGCTAAAATTTTAGGATACCTGCGGTTCTAGCCGGGCGCCTTTTTTATTCAGTTGTAATTTGCAAAATCACCTCCAGAATACCAGGATAATTTGCAAAAAGCTTTAACTTTATCCACTACAATGTGAAAATTGTGCAAATTGTAACCTAAAAAGCTCCCATAATATTGTGAAAAAAAGCAGTGGTTTTAATTTGAAAAGTGACACCTTATAGTTGACTCCTTTTTTATTTCTGCTTATTTTTTTCCAATTCTTCAATAGCTTTCTCGCGAAGCTTAAATTTCTGAATTTTTCCCTGAGGAGTTAATGGAAAATCTTCCACAAAGAAAACATATCTTGGAACCTTTATATCCGCAATCTTTCCTTTACAAAACTCAATTATATCAGTTTCTACACATTTTGAATCTTTCTTTAATTTTACGAAAGCAGTCCCCACCTCACCCAATCTCTCCTCAGGTACTCCTACTACAGCTACATTCTCAATATCCGGGTGTGTTAAAAGAAAGTTTTCTATCTCCGGGGGTGACACATTAAATCCGCCAACAGTAAACATTTCCTTTAATCTCCCAGTAATATATATATACCCATCTTCATCCATATTACCTAAATCTCCACTGTGAAGCCAACCATCTCTTATGCATTCTTTTGTTAATTCAGGTTGTTTATAATACCCTTTCATATGCTGACTCCCAGGAAATACCTCCTTTGTACATATTTCACCAACCTTCCCTGGAGGAAGTTTTTCACCTGTTGATGTATCGAGAATTGCTAGCTCACAATTGGGAAGAGAAAGTCCTACTGACTTTTCGACATGCTCGGGGGTATCACCATAGGGAACCCATGTACTTAGCCCAGCGGCTTCTGAAAGTCCATATGCGTTGTTAAGGAATATTCCAAGTTTCTCTTTTACTTTTTTAATCAATTCTTGTGGAACTGGGGCCCCGGAGCACTCAATGCGTTGAATAGATGACAAATCATATTTTTCTACATCCGGGTGATTTAAAATATCTATAAGCATTGTGGGCACAAAAACAGTATGGGTTACCTTTTCTTTTTGAATTAATTCCAATATTTCTTTAGGGTCAAACCTTGCTCCCGCTAGGATGAGAGTACCTCCATCCAGCAAGGGCATGACGTGGTTTGAAAGTCCAATGTTTCCAAATAATGGGAGAACATTCAAGAATCTGCTATTTTTATCAAGATTGAATAATTCAGATCTTATGGAACAAAAAGCAACATTGCAAGAACTTGGCGTCTCAACTCCTTTCGGAAATCCTGTAGTTCCGGAAGTGTATATAATATGGATAGTATCGTTAGGAGAATGTATGCATCGAATCTCTTCTTCATTTACATCTTTTCCTTTTTCAATAATTTCCCTATATAAAAGTAATTTTCCATATTCCTTTTCGCTTACCAAGACCACATTTTTCAAAAGGGGGAATTCTTCTGATTTTATGCAACCTGGTTCAAATTTTGTAAGGTTAGGAACTAAATTCTCTAATAAGGATACAATCTCTATTTTTCCTAAAAAATTATCTTCTGTAATCAATACTTCAATATCACCTTGGTTTAAGACAAATCTTAGTTCATCTATACGATATCGTGTGTTTAATGGTATCAATACTGCTCCCAACTTATATACCGCAAGCCTGATAAAACACCATTCGGGTCGATTTGTCATCCACAACCCTACATGAGTACCTTTTTTCACTCCTATAGAATATAACCCTTTTGCCCAAGCATTAACTTGATCGAGGTATTCCCTATAATTTATTCTCTTGTCATAAAAAACCAAGGCTTCGTTTTCAGGATATTTGTTTGCAGTAGACGCAAAAATGTCAGCCCAACTATATTGTAGACAATATTCTTTCCATCTTTCACTTACTATGAGTTTTTTCATCGCTTAATTCCTCCTTATTTTTTCATCATTAATTACTGGCTAGCTTCCCAAGCTGAGCATTAAGCTTTGGGGAAGCTTGTCTTGATTGGACCGGCAGCAAGCATATCATCGACTTCTTTCTCTGACAAGGCATATCGAAGCAAAAACTCTTCGTCCGATACCCCAGGCCCTATACCCAATTGCTGTCGCAGTTCTCTTATAGATAGCTGAGGAAGTTCCTTTCCGAATATCTTTTTAGCATTAGGTGCGCTGGCTATCTTATCCAAGATATTAGGATCAATAGGGACTATTGGTTCTCCGTACCACCCTGCTGCATATTCTATAACGCCGTCCGGTATCATCTTGTATCTTTCGCCGGTGATAACGTTGTAGGCAGCTTGGACCCCCACGAACTGGGAGAATGGAGTCACCATTATTGGATATCCAAGTTCTTTTCGTACTTGAACAACTTCCTCTAATACTTTGTCCATCAAGGATTCCTTTCCCACTTCGGCAAGCTGCCGTTTTAGGGTTGTCATCATTCCGCCAGACACCTGATGCATATAGTAAGAATAGTCATATTTCATAAATTATCCCTTCTGATGAACCTTAGGGTTAACTTTTCTATTCTCTTTTTTTAGGTACCATTTCTTGATAAACGGTCAAAATTGGCTTTTTGTTTTATTGGTAGTTCTTTTTTATAACTCTTAATCCATTTTTTTCTATAAGTTACCAACTCCTGTATTTTATTTTCGAGAGTCTACAATTTTGTATTTTAATGTCACATTTGCGGGAACATAATCTTTTTTAGGAGAGTAAGAAGCAACCTGGATAGATAGATAGATAATTCATACATACTTCTCCACTTTTACTTTACTTAAGCGCTGGGATTAGGCGTTGGAGGTAACGGCCAGAAATCAAAAAAATCTGAATAAGCAGCCCACAAGGGAAAGCAAAGGCCTAGCATCACATTGGCAACTGCAAAAATATTGTTTGGGTACGTCATGGCTTCGCCAAAATGCCATTGGCAAAAGACCCCAACACCATAATGACCTATAATAGCAAATACTACCGCTAGAGCAAGGTTGATAAATCCTCCCACTACAGGTCCAAGGACACGTCCAGGCCACATTTGGAACATATTCATAATCATGAGTATTCCAAACAAATAAGAAATAGCGTAACCTTGGAATGTTAATGGCTCAATCTTCATTACACTGACTCCTATGGTAAAAGCAATATAGCCTAATACTAAGCAAGCAACAAGTATAACGATACCAAACACTGGCTGCTGCATTTTAAATCTGCTAAACGGCCACATGCCTAGCATAGCGAATACAAACAGGAAAGTAACTGCCCAGAGCGAATACGATATGGCCATTTCCCAGGGGAATGACCCACTTGGTGCTATATTGGCAAAGGAAGCCAGTGGTCCGCCTTCTGCGTAGAAGGGAACAGCACCGATAGGAGAAGGGTTAACCCCGGTAGGATATGACAACATACTAAAGTTAAACAGTCTCATAATAAACCAGGCAAGCAAATACGTTGTTATTAAAGTCAGGAATCCCCTGGCAGGTAGAGACATCTTACGAAATGGCCACGTGTCAAAAGCTAAGATAGCGAAGAAGGTTACAACAACTGTTATAATACAGTAGATGTTAGCGTAGGGTTGAGGCACACCTGCACTCATAAAATTAAGTAGCCCAAAACATATCAACACTCCAAATAACATCACAAAAGCGACTAGCAACATACCCCGCCACGGCAATTGTAGGTTCTCCGTGGGCGGGTATTGTCCCCTCCAAACCGCACCTGTTATAGTCAATATCGGAACAAACGACATTATCAACAGGGTAACAAAACCTCCAAACTTTTCCATATTGAAACTAGCGGTAATGATAAAAGCAACTATTACGGTAACAGCCAACCCAAACAACCCTCGCCAGGGTTGTGTTACTGTCCAACGCGCTTCTGGTACTTGTCCATTCATTAATCTCGCCTCCTAAAAAAATTTGAGCCCGTTTAATATTTTACAGGTCCTTGAAATTCAAGGTTTTGTAAAGACCGGTAACCCCTTTTTACCCAAAATTACTTTTCCTCGAATCCTCCCTCTTTGGTCCAGCGCCGCTTTATGAAGAAACTCTATATCATGTATACCATCCACTCTATCCAGGTGCTCCTCCGCCCATAGCCTACCGCTTTTTTGCTACAAGGAATCCGGCATCACCATACCTGAGCGGAATCCTCGTAATATCCTTGAAAATAAGCCTTATCTTTTTCCATAGATTCTCCTTGTAGTAGGAAACAGCTATCTTAAAGAGAAACTATGATTTCAATTTCTTTGAAACCGATATGAGCCAACAGTACGTACCCCATGCACTACTGTCAGACTACCTCCCATAGGCTCTGCTTTCCATCCCTTATGGTAACATCAACGAACTATACTTTATTTGACATCTCAAACCCCTAGATCCTCACAGATAACCTGCCAACAGTTGTAAGAACACCCTCTCCCTGTCCCAACCCCGTTGTGGGAGGCAGAGGAGCAGAGATAAATGTTCTTTATAGGAGTCCTGTAATTCGACAGCTCGGGAATTGGCCGGAATCGATCCATCTGGGAGACGATCACATCGCCACACGCGATGGAACCTTCATGCATATTTGGGTGGAGTAATTGAATATCATAGGGCGTGAAAATGCGACATGCTATGATATTATCCCTGGTCATGTTAGGAGCATATATCTGCCATTGCTTAATAATCGCGGCTTCAAACTTATTCCTCAGCTCTTGCCATCTGTTTGTTGAAAAGAATCTTACAGGCGCAGAGAATTCCTCAATCCCAATGATATGCTTACCCTCAGGGGCCCTGGAACCGTCCCAGATGGTATCGACGCCAAGAAACATGCAGAGTTTGCTACTAATTCCACTTAAAAATATCTCAGAAAGATATTGATTCGCTACATAGTCTGCATTTCTCGGCCCCAGATACGTCCTAGGTGCTTGACCGCAATCAGGGTTAAAGGAGGCTGCCTTATAAAGAGGCAACTCGTGCACAGCAAATACCGCCCATATTATATTGTGTCTATTATATCTAATGTTTCTTACCCGCCTGACAATCTTAGAATCGAGATTTTCTTCACCAATGAGTTGAATGGTTTGAAGAGCACTCAGGCTGCTTACGACAAGGTTCTTGGCTTCTATTTCTGTTCCATCTTCTAGACAAATCCCCTTTGCCTTCTCATTCTCAACCAGGACTTTAACCACCTTACTGTGGACAAGGAACTCTCCCCCCATCTCTGTGAAGGCTTTTTGCAGCGCGTTCGTTACGCTCTGGCTGCCCCCCTTGGCAATGGCAGCAGGTTCCCAGGAAAGGACCATCCCGAGAGAGTGGACTAAGCCATGCAGACCAACAACATCATCAGGTGCACCACCAAAAGAGGTCATAGCTGCCCGAATGAATAATGTCCGCAGCTCTTCGCTTTCAAAAAGATCATATGCCAACTGCTGAGTAGTCATAAACTGCCATATTGGATCAAAGCCATCATTCGTGTCATCACACAGTTTCTCCAACTCGTTTTTCTTTCCCCAAGGGACAGGTGGGCTAAAGCGGTACTTCGCCATTGCAGATTTCCATTTATTTATATACCTCCTAAATAATTCCTCTGCAGTATCAGCGTCCCTCTGGGAAAACCTCCTAATTTCATTCAAAGTCTTTTGCAAATTCTCATGAGACACCTCGGTTTCACCCGTTGATGGGTTTATTACTTTTAAGGCAGAATATCCAACTAAACACGTATCATTGTCAAAAATCATGGCCTCATTCCCCTCGGGAAAAGTATATTCCAGTCCCTTCTCCCTCAGGTTAAAATCTTTGTATGCCGGATGCGAATAAAACCGGGTCCAATTTGCACAGGGGTTCATGGTAAAACCTGGTAGTGGCCCTTCGATGCTGGTCACACCCCCTCCCAACCTGGACTGTAACTCAAATACAGCCGTCTTCATTCCCGCCTGTTGAAGATAGCAGGCAATTATTAGTCCATGATGTCCCCCACCAATCACCACTGCATCGTAACTCTTGTCTGCCATTTTAAATTAAACCTCCTCTTACTTTACTAAGAAAATAAATCAATTTCCATCATTTCAATTGTTTTAAAACCAGACGCGTTCCAAGAATGAGGCAACCAAAAAACCTGCCCTGTCGTCAGACCAGTCCCGTACCATAGGCTCTGCTTTCCATCCCTTATGGTAACATCAACGAACTATACTTTATTTGACATCTCAAATCCCGACCTCCTTAACTTTGAGGCAAGTGAACTATGAAGTCACCTCCTCCTTACATTTCTCAATGAAGGCAGAAATCACCTTGCGGTAATTTCCTACAACACCGTAATGGGCTGCTCGGAAGATACTGGCTTCAGGGTCCGTATTTATGGCCACTATGTTCTTTGATCCCATCATCCCGGACAAATGCTGACTGGCGCCAGAGAGGGCCACGCCGATATAAAGCCTGGGAGCCACAACTTTACCTGTAAGACCAATCTGATATTGAGCCTGAACCCATCCATTATCGCAAGGTGGCCGGGTAGCCCCTACAACACCGTTAAGGGACAGGGCCAGTTCTTCCAGCAGTTGGAAACCATCTTCACCTACCCCCCTGCCCCCACAGACCACCACATCAGCATCCTCAAGCTTGATGCGGGTTATCTCCTCTTTTATCCGCTCTACTACCTTTCCCCCAATCGCTGTAGCATTAATGTTAAGGGCAAAGGTAATAACCTCACCCTTCCGAGATGTATCCCTCTCAATAGGAGACATGGTCTTGGGGCGAATTGAGACTATCTGCGGCTTTGTTTGGCAAACATATATTGCATAAGCCTTGCCTCCATAGACTGGTTTGGTTTGATACATCAGCTTGGTTTCAGAGTCAATGACCAGCTCGATACAGTCTAAGGTCACTCCAGTATTAAGCCTGTAAGCAAGCCGGGGCGCTAAGTCCCTACCCATCGAGGTCTGTCCAAAAAGCACTATATCTGGCTTGAGATCTCGTGTGAGCTTCTCCATAGCAGCAGTATAAGAATCTGTAAGATAGTCTTTAAATAGGGGATCATCAATCACATAGACCTTGTCCGCTCCGAAATAAACACACTCCTGTGCCAATTCAGCAGGTATGCCACTACCGATAATAACAGCGTAGAGCATCTGACCCAGTTCATCGGCCAGCTTCCGCCCGATGCCAAGAAGTTCTTTGGTTATAGAAGCAAGTTTACCCTCCAAAATTTCACCATAGATTAACACCCTTTGATACTCAGACATAATCTAAATCCTCCTATAAAGTATGAATTCAATTCAAAATAAGCATCCAATCAGCTTTGGCCTTAAATCAACTTTGCTTTCCTGAGTCTTAGAGCGAGATTAGCCCCTGCTTCTTCAGGTGTTTCTCCCTCTACAAACTCACACCTTGCTTCATTAACAGGAATATAGAGCTTGAGCATTTTGACCTTGGCTGCCGAAGGGCCAAGTTTTGAAGGCTCAGCATCAATGTCCTGAGACGTCCAAATACTTATCTTTTTCCTGGCCGCCATCATGATCCCCTTCATGTCGGGATAACGTGGTTTGCCAAGTTCATTACTCACCGTAACTAAAGCTGGGCAGGGGATCTCAATAACCTCATATCCATCATCAACTATTCTCTTCACCAAAATAGTACCATTCTTAACCTCCACCTTCTTCACTGGATTTACACTTGGAATGCCCAGAATTTCAGCGATACCCAAACTGACCTGCCCTGCATCCCAGTCACCCTCCTGTCGGCCGCAGAAAATGAGGTCAAATTCTCCTACTTTCTTTATGGCCATAGCCAGAGCATAAGCTGTAAGTGAACGATCCTCCTCTTCAAACAAGGGGTCGGTTAAGAGAATACCTTCATCGGCACCCATGGCTAGGCAATGCTTTATCGTCTCAATTACGGACTGGCTTCCCAGGCTGAGCACGGTTACCTTTCCACCCTTGGCTTCTTTGATCCTTATCGCAGCTTCTACAGCTACTTCATCGTAATCACTGATGATAAAAGCTCTTCTATCAGGAGGAATGGCTCGCTTAGCATTAGGGTCAATCTTGAAGATAGCAGCTGGAATTTCTGGATCGATGATTTGTTTAACACACACAATAATATTCATTTGCTCCTTTGCTCCTTCCTAGTCTTTTCTTAACAAAATAGTGATAGTATGTTATCCTCCTATTTTGTATATTCCTCACTTTAACCTTAGTATTCACGCAAAAATAAATTCCCGATTTTGCTCAGTTAGCGATTCGCTTTCCGAGTTATTGGTTCTTTGACAACTGACCTCACACTGGTCTTGCACTTGGATTGGTTGTGGCATCAGCGTATAATTTTGTTTTGGCTGAATAGAGTGTGGTTTAAGAGCAAGCTCCTTCATTTGC
>QZJM01000032.1 GCA_003605065.1 Dethiobacter sp.
CGTTAAATACAGTGCATAATTAGCATTTAAGTTAATCTGTAATCCATATATTTACATCCTATCCATAATTTATTGCATATTTTCGGGCAGGCTCCTAGTAGCATTACCATTCCCGTAAAATAGGGGACTGAAAGTAGTTACTGGCCGGCATGGGGAGGGGGAACAGGGGTCGTAGCATTACCATTCCCGTAAAATAGGGGACTGAAAGGATGAGGTAGTAGATGCGCTCCACAGATCACCCTGGGCGTAGCATTACCATTCCCGTAAAATAGGGGACTGAAAGAATTTTTATTTGTGCCCGGGATTTACGGCTCCCGGGCTGTAGCATTACCATTCCCGTAAAATAGGGGACTGAAAGCGATATAAGCCTCCCCAGCATCGTGTAGCAGTGCAGTAGCATTACCATTCCCGTAAAATAGGGGACTGAAAGGCTTATAATAGACCGGTTTGCCGTTGACGTAAAACCGGTAGCATTACCATTCCCGTAAAATAGGGGACTGAAAGGAGTGTTTGGCATACACAGATGATCCGGACTGGGAGTAGCATTACCATTCCCGTAAAATAGGGGACTGAAAGACTCCTTGAGCGGCCTTCCGATGAGTTTCTCTCTCAGTAGCATTACCATTCCCGTAAAATAGGGGACTGAAAGAAGGGTAAGCGATGAGGATAGCGCATCCCAGGCTGCGTAGCATTACCATTCCCGTAAAATAGGGGACTGAAAGACTTTACCGCAGACGACAACCTGATTCAGGGTCTTAGTAGCATTACCATTCCCGTAAAATAGGGGACTGAAAGTATTAATTTTTCCTGAAATTACAAAAACCAGAGCCACGTAGCATTACCATTCCCGTAAAATAGGGGACTGAAAGAGAAACAAAGTCTCGGCCCACAGAGTTTGCTTTTAGTAGCATTACCATTCCCGTAAAATAGGGGACTGAAAGTTGTGGAATTCCTTGGAGGTTGGCTTTATCGCTTCAAAGGTAGCATTACCATTCCCGTAAAATAGGGGACTGAAAGATTTGAAAAAAATCGGACCTGGGAAACTAACTATATGTAGCATTACCATTCCCGTAAAATAGGGGACTGAAAGAGTCTGGACCAGGGTCAGGAGCGGCAGAATCCGGGGAAGTAGCATTACCATTCCCGTAAAATAGGGGACTGAAAGCTGGAATGGGCGGTCGCATCAGCACTTGCTCTTGTAGTAGCATTACCATTCCCGTAAAATAGGGGACTGAAAGATAGTAACTTTGACCCCCGTGCTTTTCCTTTTCCTGTAGCATTACCATTCCCGTAAAATAGGGGACTGAAAGATACCGTCCCGGACTATCATGCCGGCGAGCTCGGCCTGGTAGCATTACCATTCCCGTAAAATAGGGGACTGAAAGGCTTACCTAAGTACCGACGGTGTGAAGATTTACCCTGTAGCATTACCATTCCCGTAAAATAGGGGACTGAAAGTGAAAAGGTTGTTTCCATCCGTTGCGGGTTCAGGGCTGTTACATTGCCAACCCCAAAAAATAGGGACTGAAAGATAGTACGGGGCGAACCACTTAGTAACACCCACAGCTTAAGAGCCGAGATCCCGGACAGTCGAGGTCACCGGGAGATGGTCTACCTGGTCTATGAAGACGGCAGGCCAGAAAAAGGAGGCGAACAAAGTGAAGAAAAAAGAGCAAATCATAAAGCTGGATGCAGGCGGCCAGGGGACTGGATCAAAAGGCATAATCACAGAATGAAGATCGCGGTAGCAGCAACCGGACTGGAGTTCGAGGGAACACCGGTCGAGATAATCCAGTTTTTAAGAGAGAAGGTTTTCGAGGCCATAATAACAGGTAGGACAGACCAATACATTAATTGGCTCCGGGATGCGCTGAAACGGCTGGGCAGAATTAGCATCAGGGTAACAGGGGACACAACAGAACAGCGGGCGGCCAGCCTGGTCGACGGGATGATCACCAGGGGGATTTAAAAAAAGTGGAAAGGGATGGATAAAGAGTTGAAAGCTAAAGAGGTTCTTTATTTTGCTTACGGCGCGAAGATGTGGATGGAATGAAGAAACGCTGACCTAAAGACAGGCCAGTGAACAATATTATCCTTCTTTTTTATAGCAAACGGTCGTATTTGCGCTTGCCATAAATAATGCGGCGTATTTCAACGGTATGGTTTTTGACTACATAAAATACAAGATAGCTTTCTACGACAAGCATCCTGTATTCGTCCTTAAGCCTTTTATCGCTGGAATAGCTCTTGCCCGAAAAGGGAAAATGCTCCAGATTGGAAATAGCTTTATCCAGCTTGTTGGCTAGGTCAAGGGCTGCCTGCGGAGCGGCAAGTTGCTGGCTTATGTAGCTGACAATATCCTGCAAATCGGATAATGCCAGTTCCAAGTACTGGATTTTATTTTTCCTTTCCATCTGCGAGCTGCTCCCTAAGCTTTGAGAAAACTTCTCTGTGGCTTAATCTTTTATTGGTGCTTCCGGCTTCTTTTTCCGCTTCCAAGAGCTTAAAGGTGATTTCGGAGTGAAGCAGCATTTTTTCGTATTCCTCAATGCTCATCACAACCATGTCACCGTAACCGTTTTTCGTGAGGAATACCGGCTCGCCGTTTTCGTGGACTATCTTAGAGATTTCGGCAAAGTTGTTTCGCAAGTCCGATACAGGTCTGATTTGCGGCATAAGATCACCCCCATGATTTATCACAATTTTATCATGTTCATGATAGTTTGTAAAGGGATTCTGCTTCCAAGAGGAAATAAAATAAGTCGAATTCTGCGCTTGCCCGGGAAATAAAAAGGAAAACTATTTACGTAGGGAATTGAATAGAAGAGGACTGTTGATTGGAAAGACCTTACTGATGGTAACGCAGTAAAGAGATGGTTAGCGTAGCATATGCGATTAAGTTTTTATTTAATATTGAAAGAAAAAAAGGAGGTTCCCCCAGGTGAATTTGTTTAAACTGCCTGAACCTTTACGGTCCGGGGAAGTTTGCGAAGCCCTTATCCCGGACCGTGGTGTTTTAATTGAGCGCATCGTATCTATCGGTCAGGCCTCACCAGATGGTTTTTGGTATGACCAGGAACGGGACGAGTGGGTGGCACTTCTCCAGGGCCAGGCAAAACTGGCCTGGGAAGACGGTAAATCCCTGCTAATGGATCCGGGAGACTGGATCTTTATCCCGGCCCATGAGCGCCACCGGGTGGAGTGGACCACTGCTAATCCGCCCTGTATCTGGCTGGCAGTCCACGGCAGATTACGCTAGAGTATAAGCCGGCCTGCCGGCCCTGCCTGCTCTTTTTTCGGTTGGCATCCGGCCGTGTGACAGTCGTCCTGACAATAACCTTTAAAAAATACTTACTAAAAATACTCAATCTGGGCTGGTATTTTGATTAAAGATAGTGTATAATGAAATTGTATCAAAACATTAATACAATTGGGGGTTTATGGTGAAGAGCTGGTTTCATTTGAACCCGCACAGCGGTATACCGATGTATTTACAATTGAAAGAACAGATTAAAACGGCAGTGGCGGGCGGTGCCCTGCATCCCGGGGACCGGCTGCCTCCCGTGCGCGAACTGGCCTTGACCCTTACGGTGAATCCCAATACCGTGGCCCGGGCTTACAGCGAACTGGAACGGGAGGGTATCTTGAGCGCCGAGCAGGGAAGGGGTACTTTTGTCAGCGGCGGTGAACCTCTGTTAAGGGAAGAGGAACGGCGGGTTCAGGTTCAAAGTTTAATCGATAAGGTTTTGGTGGAGGCTTTTAACCTGCGGATAACCGGGGATCAGCTCCAGGCAATCTGGGAAGAGCGCCTGAGGGCCTGGGAAAAACGACTCCAAAGGTAAAAGGGGGAGGGATAAAGAATGGACAGTGCGGTGCGCACCCATGCTTTAAGTAAAAAGTACGGAAATAAAAGTGCCGTTGTGGATCTGGACCTGGATGTTCCTGCGGGCAGCGTTTATGCCCTCCTGGGCCTTAACGGTGCCGGTAAAAGTACGATCCTGAAAATGTTGATTGGGCTTACCCGTCCTACTTCCGGGAGTGGCTTTTGCCTGGGCATGGACATTCTTAGCGAGGGGCGGCAGCTCCGTGAGAAAGTGGGCTATATGGGTGAGGAGCCCCGTCTCTATGGATACATGACTGTAAAGCAGGTCATCAGCTTTTGCCGGGGTTTGTACCGCCAGTGGGAGGAGCCGCTGGTGGAACGCTACCTGGAGTTATTCGAACTGCCTGCTCAAAACAAAATACATGAGCTTTCCCAGGGGATGAAAAACCAGTTAGCCCTGATCCTGTCCCTGGCTCCCCGGCCGGAACTGCTGCTTCTGGACGAACCTACGGAGGGATTTGATCCGGTTAAAAGGCGTCTTTTTTACAGCGCTGTTCTTAAGGAAGTGGTTTCCGAGGGGAAGACGGTCGTAATCGCCACTAACCGGCTGGATGATGTGGAAAGAGTGGCCGATCAGGTGGGGTTGTTGCGCAGGGGAAGCCTGGTGCGTGCCTGTTCCCTGGATGAGTTGAAGTCACAGGAAAAGGAGATCCGTGTTGTTTTCCAGAAAGAACCCCCTGTGGAGCTGTTGCAACAGCCCGGTGTGCGGCAGGTGCTCCGTGAGGGGAGTGCTTACAGGGTCATCGTTTCCTACCGGCTGGAAGAAATATGGCAGTCTTTTGCCGCTTATCCCCATTATGTACTGGAGGTAATCAGTACGGACCTGGAGGAGATTTTTTTACGTCATGTGGCGGAGGAGGAAAATGGAGATGATTAACCCCGCACTTTTGGCAAAGGAACTCTGGGAAAACAGGATAAAGTTTATCCTGATGTTTGTGCTCCTGGGAATCCTGGGTGCTGCCATCCCCTTACTCTTCAACTTTACGGAAATCCTGCGCAATATGGACTTATCACCTTTTGTTGATCCGGGTGAGCTTAGCTTTATTTGGTCAAACTACAGTAACTATGCCTGGAGTCAATGGACGGCGAAGAACCTTACCCAACTGGCAACCCTTTCGGCAATTGTGCTGGGAATGGGTTCCCTGGCCGGGGAATCCGCTTACGGTACTGCTTTGTTTTTGCTCAGCAAGCCTCTCAGCCGGCGGCAGATTTATGCCACCAAAACTGCAGCAGGGTTTGTTATGCTTGCCGGTCTTGTTTTCGGTTCCACCGTTATCTTTATCCTGGTTTCCGCGCTGAAAGGTTTTACCTTGGCCCAGGGGGTATTTTTGCTTTCCTCCGTGATTACTTTTGGCGGGGCCGTGGTAATCTACCTGGGGACAGCCATATTTTCCGTACTGATAGCCGAGCCGGTCAGGGCGGGGGTGGCCGCGGCCCTGTTCTGGATGCTGGCCTCCGTTCCCGGGTTTTTTAAAGGTACGGCTGCGTATTCAGTATTTTTCCAGATGAAGGCCGTAAAGTACTGGTTTTTGGGGGAGAACCCCTTTATCCCGCTGTTAATCTTCCTGATAACAGGCTGGATTCTTTTTGAGATAGGGGTTTACCTGTGGAGCAGGCGGGACTTTCAGCATGACCGGGTCTGCTGAGGAGAATAATATACGGTAACTTTTCTCCGGCAGCGCTGTGAAAAAATTATTTAAAGGAGGCTGACAGGAACATGTTGTTGACCACTGCTGTGCTTATAAATGTCGACTATGAGATCCTGGGTGTTGTTATCGGCAACAAGGTGAGGGCTGTCCACGTGGGGAAAGATATCATGGCTTTTTTAAAAAACCTGGTTGGTGGAGAGGTTAAGGAATATTCGGAGCTGATGAAGAAAGTACGCCAGGCGGCCATGGATGAAATGATTGAAGAAGCCAAAAAGCTGGGAGCGAACGGGATTATCGGCATACAGTTCGCCTCCTCCCAGATTGCCGGCGGTATGGCCGAAATCATTGCTTACGGTACGGCTATAAAAATATAATAAAGATTAAGGTATGGGGATACACCCCTGATAAAGCGCCGGGGAATGTCCCCGAATTATATATCGGTATTATAAGGGTTCCTGGATTTTTTAATTCAAAGGGACCCTTTTTCCTTTGGAACTTATTTAGCTGCACATATAAAGGAATGCCTGTTATCCGTCGATGGATCTAGCGGAGTTTGTTCTGAAAAGGTGGAGCAAGATAAAGCCGCTTAAGTAAGGGTTACCCTGCCAGAAGGATTTTTAAGCCAAAATATGGACGTTACCGCAATGGTTGAGAAAGGAATTAATTTTTAATTGCATGATCAAGGATTAAATTTTATCAAACAAAACAAAAAAAAGAATCCTCTACATTTAGTGGCCCTATTATTTTTACTAATAATGGGAATTCTAGGGGGAATGTTTTTAGAAAAAGCCGTAAGCGTTGGCGATACTAAGTCTCTTATCACACCCGAGGGTAGTATTACCATTACAATAGGAGGGAGTTATAATCCTCCCCCATCTGTTAGAGGACAAAATCCCTCTGTTGCTAAAAGCATAGCTGAATTATTCGCTTTTTCAGACCTAAGAATTGTTTCTTTGGCCGCCCCGGTTGATAACAATGCTGTTTTATCAGATAAAAAAGGTCCTGCAATTCATCCGTCCATAAGCTCTTTCTTAAAAGAAAGTAAAATTAACATAGTGCAGCTTTCTGATCATCGTATCTTGAGTTTTGGAGCCGCAGGCCTTATTAATACGTTAGACTTTCTTCACATAAATGGAATTCAACAAATCGGTGTCGGACTCAGCAAAGAAGAAGCCCTGGCGCCCATATACTTCTCCAAAGAAGATAAGACCATAGCCATACTGGCCTTAAACGCCAATCCACCACCTGGATGGGCTGCTGGAAAGAATCGCCTTGGTGTGGCCTTTTACGATTCCGATTACCTTCCTGAAATTCTAAAAGATGCCGGAAGCAAAAGCGATGCCATAATTGTCTTGATATCCTTTACAAACGAAAGCTCTGAACAAGAACAAAAGGATTTAGCAAGGAAATTAATAGATCAGGGCATTAATGTTATTGTTGGCACCGGAATGGGGCCACTTCAAAAGGTTGAACGTTATAAGCATGGAGTAATTTTTTATAACATTGGAAATTTATCGTCCCCTCCGGCAATGTTTAGTTATGCCAAAGAATCGGTTTTGTTAAAAATCGCTCTTCAGCCTGAAGGGAAAATGGAAATAAAGGCAATCCCTCTAATTGCTGATCACTCTTCAGTTAAGACAGCCCGGGGAGGATTTTACGAATGGAAAATCTCCAAAAGGTTGGGGGACCGCCTTTGGATCTTAGATATTTAACGGGACAGGTGGTGAGACAGTGAGCCTGGCATCTTTATTTTTATTTTCTTTACCAACAGCAGCAGTTGTCCTCGGTTTAAGAGAAAAAAATTCTGTTTCCAAACAAATCTCTGCCATTAAGTATCGCATAAATGTAAACGGTACAAGGGGGAAATCCACTGTAACCCGCCTTTTGGTAGGGGCTTTATTGGAAGCCGGCATTCCAACCGTAGGAAAAGTAACTGGTAGTAAGTCATGCCTGTTGAGCTTCAAACCATCACAAACTCAGCTAATAGCCGAAGAAAAAGAGCTGGCTCGCCGGCCGGAAGGCCCCAACATAAGCGAAATTAAATACGCCGTAAAGGCAGCCTTCCAAAATAAAGCACAAGCACTTGTGGCCGAATGCATGGCTATTAACCCGGATTACCAAAAAATTTACTCATTAGGCTATCTAAAAAGCAATATCACCATCGTAACCAACGTGCTGGAGGATCATCTGGAAATCTTGGGCCCGTCTTTACAGGATATGGCGGAGTCTTTTATGTCAGCCGTGCCCAAAAACAGTACGCTGGTTGTTTGTCCGGGAGAATTTCTGAATTATTTTTTGAAAGCGGCTTCTTTAAAAGAAGTGGACGTTAAGGTGGCAGACCCATCAAGCGTACCCATGGAATACTGCGAAAAATTCCCGTATCCTGTTTTTCCGGAAAACGTTGCCCTTGCCCTGGAAACAGCTTTGGCTTTAGGGGCCAATGAAGAAGTGGCCTTGGCAGGAATGCTAAAGGCTTTTCCGGATTCGGGAGCCATACGCTTTCAAAAAATCAAAGGTAGAGCAGGTGAAGGAGTTTTAATAAATGCATTTTCTGCCAACGATCCCACAACAACCATGGCTATTTGGAACTATCTTAAGGAAAAGAGACATGTAAACCAGGGCACTACTATTTTGATGAACTGTCGTAACGATCGGGTTGAACGGGGGCGGGCTTTTTTAAAAGGTGTCCTTAAAAACATTCCCACAAAATCTCTAGTTCTAATAGGAGAAGGGACAAGGTTTATTTTTTCTAAACAAAAAAGTCTTCCCTACGAAGAAGTGGTTGATTTAGGAGGAATTGCGGCAAAAAAAGTTGCTTTTTTTCTGCAGGAGAGGTGCAAAGAAAAAGATGTCTTCTTCGGTATAGGAAACTATTTTGGCGTTGAGAAGTTATGTAAAGAGCTTGAGGGGGGATGACCAAAATGTATAACGGAGAGTTACTTGTAGCTTTAGCCCTGGGGATCACCCTGAGCATTATTTTTGCTGACGTTTTGGGAATTATTCCTGCTGGAATTATTGTACCGTCTTTTCTGGCTTTGGTTTTTGACCAACCCGTTATTCTAATAGGAATATTAACTATTGCTGTCTTATCTTATTTAAGTGTGGAATTTTTGTCAAAACACATTTTTCTTTATGGACGGCGTAAATTTGGGGCTATGATTTTGGCAGCACTTTTTATAAAAATCAGCATGGTATTTATATTTCGCTCTTTTCTGTTTGATTACTTTGCTCTTCAGGGGATGGGCATAATTATTCCGGGATTAATCGCCAATAGTTTCGACCGCCAGGGAGTGGTCCCTACCGTTGCCAGTATGTTTTTTTTAAGTGGTCTTACTTATCTGGGAATTCTTTTTTATATTATTTTGCTCTAGGAGGGAAGGGGCCTGCTATGGAGGCATGAAAGATGAAGAAACTATTAAAAACTATAACGGCCATACTTGTAATGCTTATTGCTGCAGCATTGGCGGGAGCATTTTTTGTGGGATTCTCTGTGGATGCACGCCCAAGCCCACAAGACGATCCCATAATAGGGATTGTTGTTTTCGTAAATGCGGCCAGGAACAGCTATGAATTTATTTGTCGAAAGCTAAAAGGCATATCTTTCTCACCAACCCTGCTCCGGGAAGAGGAGGTGGTTGATGTTGAAATCAGCGAAAAAGCAGAGATTATTACGGAGGGGTATGGAGTCGCCGCCGGGCATCCTTTAGCTGTGGAGGCAGGAATGAAGATACTGGAGGCAGGAGGAAATGCCATTGATGCCGCCGTAGCTGTATCTTATGCTCTGGCCGTAGTAGAGCCCGATGGGTCTGGGTTAGGTGGAGGCGGGATCATGCTGATCCATCTCGCCGGGGAGAACCGGCAGGTGGTAATTGACTACAGGGAAACCGCTCCTTCTACCATGGACAGAGATGATATTAAAGAAATAATGAACTGGCCAAGTACAGGAATTCCAGGGTTCGTCAAGGGACTGGAAAAAGCTATCGAAGCATACGGAACAATTAATTATAGCGATGCCATAAGGCCTGCCTGGAAGTTGGCCAGGGATGGGTTTCCCATGACAGCTGGATTAAATCTCAGGATAAAAAACAATTCCGGAAAACTTGCCCGCAGTTCAGGCGCTCTAAGGGATTTCTTCAGGAATGGCCGGCCGGCACCGGTTGGTGAGATAATAACCCAACCTGTTTTGGCGGATACACTGCAGAGTATTATGGAAGAGGGGAGCTCTGTTTTTTACGAAGGGTACATAAGCGAGAGCATTATCAATGTATTAGAAAAACAGGGAATGTCTATTTCAAAGCAGGATCTGTTGAATTATCAGCCCGTAATTAGAGATCCTCTAAAGGGAGAATACAGGGATTTGACTATTGTGACAGTACCTCCTCCCGCCGGAGGCTTTAATCTCCTGCAGCAGCTCAAGATCTTAAATCACTTTGACCTATCCTCTTATTCAGAACCAACTCCCGAGGTTTATAAGCTCATGGAAGAGACCATTAAAGCCACTTATAGCGACAGGCGAAATTATATAGGAGATCCCAACTTTGTCCATGTACCCCTGGCGGAGCTTTTAAGCAATGAATATGTGGCAGAAAAAATAAAACAAATTAATGAGGGAAGCGTCCCCTTAAACATGTTCTCGGATCCGTTTCGGCCTTCAGATAACACCACTCACTTGGTGGTAGTAGATTCATGGGGAAACTGGGTTAGTGTAACCAATACCCTGAGCTACCTCTTTGGCTATGGCCTGCAGGCGGAGGGATTCTTTTTAAATACACAGCTCAATAACTTCAGCTCCAATCCATCTTCCCCGAACTATTTTCAGCCAGGGAAAAGACCTTTCAGCCATATAAGCCCGGCCCTGGTTTTTAAAGGGGATTCCCCCATCATGGCCTTGGGGAGCCCCGGGGGAAGAAGAATTCCTGCCTACCTTACACAGGCCCTGGTTCTCTTTGCAGATTTTGAACCGAGCATCGTAAATGCTATTGATTATCCCCGTTTTTGGAGTGAAGGGAAAAAGATTTGGGTGGAAAAGGAAATGCCAGGAAACGTAACTTCCTTTTTCCAGGAAAGGGGATATGAGGTTGTGAGATGGAACCGAAGTTCGTATTTTGGCAGGATAGCGGCGATTTATTACAATTTAGAAACAGAAAAATTTTCCGGAACGGGAGACCCGTTAAGGGGAGAAGGAGTGTTTAAGAACAAATAGGAACATTCCTGCCGGATGGATTGAAGGTACTAAGCCTGACGATGGTCGACTAAACGTTTTAGAAGTGGATACAGCCTGTTCATTAAATTATTTTTATAATTGTGGGCTGCCTTGCGTAAAGTTATTTAAAAAAAAGACGATAAAAAAAAAGGTAAGGTTTAACGAGGAGTGTAATGATCATGAAAATTACTGACCTCAATGCTCAGGTACTTAAGCTTATGAGAAAAGAAAATCGGCAGGTAAAGGAGCCATCTTTCCCGGCAGATAAAAAAAAGACCGGTGATTACCTTGAAATTTCTTTCAAAGATAAAAAAGTAGAAAGCCTGGTGACAAGAGCCCTCAGTTCCCCACAGGAAAGCGACAGGATAAAGTCCATTAAGGAAAGGATTGCCGGCGGAGAATATGAATTGGACAGCAAAAAGCTGGCGGAGAAAATGCTGACAAAAGACTAAAATGGAGGCGGCATCATGTTTGAAGCTGTAACTCTTATCAAGGTGATGGAGGAAGAAAGAGCGGTCATGTCCAGGCTTCTAGGGGTTATCCTTAAAGAAAGGGAAGGTATTGTCAACTGTGACCCTGCCCTTCTGACAGAGTGCCTGAAAGAAAAAGGAAAACTTAAAGCATCCCTGGATGATCTGGAGAAAAAGAGAGCTACGGCTGCCGATGAGAAAAGCCTGCGGGAAATCATGCCGGAGGCCGACCAAGAGGAACAGGGGAAATTAGTGTCCCTGCAATTGGATTTGAAGGTCAGCGCCCGGGAAGCCCGGGCCCTTAGCATGGCCAATATCCTTCTGTTTAAACAATCTTTATCCTTCATGGAACAACTGTGGCAGGGAATCTGGGATTCAAAAGGGCAGCACTATAACGAGTCGGGTGAGATGGCAGGGAGCCCGCTGACGGGAAAACTGGTGAGCAGTTCCGCCTAGCGATCAGGTTTAAGGCGGTTTAGGAAGGTGAAGCGATGTCAACATTTTTCGGCCTGAATATTTCCCGTTTGGGTATGCAGGCACAGCAGAAAGCCCTGGAAGTTACAGCCCACAACGTGGCTAACGCTAATACCCCCGGATACAGCCGCCAGGCAGCCCGTATGGTAACTACTGCCCCATTGCCATATGCGGGAGGCAAGGGCATGCTGGGCAGCGGCGTTAAGGTGGCAGAGATTGCCCGCATCCGGGACGAGTTTTTGGATAGGCAAATAAGAACAGAGGTGCAGACCTTGGGCCAATGGGAGGCCCGCTCCCAGGTCCTGAGCCAGATTGAGCTTGTGTTTATGGAACCTTCGGAAACGGGCTTTAATACCGTGTTGAGCAAATTCTTTGGAAGCTGGCAGGAGTTGAGTCTGAACCCTGAAGGCACCCCCGTCAGGACTGTGCTCATCGAAAACTCTAATGCAATGATCAATTCCATAAAACACATTAATGAACAATTAAAAACAATCCGCAGCGATATAGATGATAATATTGCCTTAAAAATAATGGAAGTGAATACCCTGGCGGAACAAATCAAGGACCTTAACTCCCAGATAATCAGGTTGGTGGCCCTTAATGAGACTCCCGGAGACCTCATGGACCGACGGGACTTCCTCATAGACAACTTGGCAGAATTGATTGAATTTACAGCCCTGGAGACCCCCGCTGGCTCTGTAAATATATTCATCGGCGGCCGCGCCCTGGTAAGGGAAGGCACCGCCTACAGCTTAAGCCTGGAACCTTCCCAGGGTATGGATAATGGCTGGCCAACTTCTCCCAGCATTGTCTGGGAACGAGACGGCAGGGAAGCCAGGATAAGGAACGGCGAAATTGGAGGCCTCAGGGATATCCGGGACATTAACCTGAAAGCATACATGCATGATTTTGAGAGCCTGGCCTGGGGTATTATTAACGCTGTAGATTCTGTGCATTCCCAAGGGATGGACCTTTACGGGTCGAGAGGGGAAAGCTTTTTCACCGGAGACCACCTGGAAAACCTGGAGGTGAACCCTTATATAAAAGGGAATGTGGGCAGAATTGCAGCGGCAGCCCTGCCTGATGATTGGACTGAACCCGGCGGGTTTCCCAATCCCGGAGATGGCAGGAATGCCCTGAGGATTGCGCAGCTCCGGCATACCGGCATAAATGTCAGCACCGGGGCTGTCCCCAAAGAGCGCCTGCGTTTCCCGGTGGAAGGAGAAGCAGGGCTCACCACTTTTGAGAATTATTACAAGGATGCCATTGCCCGCCTGGGGGTAGATACCCAGGAAAGCACCCGCATGGCAGAAAACCAGGTGTCCCTTCTGGATATGATGCACAAACGAAGAGAATCAATTTCCGGCGTTTCTCTGGACGAGGAACTGGCCAACATGGTCCAGTTCCAGTTGGCTTACCAGGCTTCTGCCAGGGTTATTACCATCTTCGACGATATTTTAGATACCATAATCAACCGCATGCTCAGGTAGGGGAAGCAAGGAGGTACTTTAATGAGGATAACCCACCAGTTGGTAAAAAAATCTGTTTTAAGCAACATACATCGGAACCTTAGCCAAATGGACCGTCTGCAAAACATGCTTTCTTCCGGCAAGGTGCTGCGCAAGCCCTCCGATGACCCTATAAAAGTGGCCCGGGTCATGAGCCACACTACAGCCTTGGCCAGGAATGAACAGTATCAGAAGAATATTCAAGCCGCCAAGTCCTGGATGGGCATAACAGAGGACTCCCTGGAGATGATAAGCGAAGTCATGCAGCGTGCCCGGGAACTGGCCCTGGCCGGTGCTAATGGGACTATGCCTGACAACGCCCGCAGGGCTATCGCCATGGAGATCGATGAGCTTACTGACGTCCTCGTCCAGATGGGAAACAGCAGCTATGAAGGCCGCTATATTTTTAGCGGCTTTAAGACTCGCACCGTTCCCTTTAGCAGGGATAAAGGGCTGCTGGCTGAAGGTGCCCAGACCAGCGTTGACTACCATGGAGATCAGGGAAGCATCTCCTGGGAGGTGGCGCCCCATGTTACCATCAGGGGAAATATCGATGGCAGTGAGTTGTTTATGGAGAATAAGATTTTTCAGTTTATGGAGAGGCTGGCACAGGGACTGTTAGACGGTGATAACGAGGTAATTGAGGCGTCAATAGGAAACCTGAGTGACGCCCTTGATCACATTCTGGACAAAAGGGCCACCATAGGCGCCATTGTAAATGGCCTGGATATAACTATGGAAAAGTATCTGTCAGAAAAAATTAATTTCATGGAGTTACGCTCCCGGTTGGAGGATATTGATTTTGCGGAAGCATACATGAATTTCGCTGTCATGGAGAATATCTACAGAGCTTCCATTTCCACAGGAGCAAGGGTTATTCAACCCAGCCTTTTAGATTTTCTCAGGTAAATGCTCTCCAAAAATAATTCTTGCTATTAAGAAAAGATTATGTTATAAGGTAGGTGGTTAAAGTGTGTGCAGACGAGAAATATATTTCTGTACGCATGGTGAAAGGCCTGCCGGGTTTTGCAGAAACCTATAGCTATCAACTGAAGACAGTTCCCGGCAACCTCTTGTTTTTTTGGCTTGAAAGTGTGGACGGGCCCAGTTTCCTCCTCACTAAACCGGGCTTATTCTTTAACGATTACAAGGTGGAAGTAAAGGAGGATGCCCTGGGAGATCTGGTCACCCAAGGTGGAGATATAGAGGTTTATGCTATTGTTACCGTACCGGAGGAACCGGTAGAAATGACGGCCAACCTGATGGCTCCCCTGCTGATAAACGAG
>QZJM01000046.1 GCA_003605065.1 Dethiobacter sp.
ATGATAACAGTATTGCGAAAGTCTACGGTTCGCCCGTGGGAATCGGTTAAACGCCCGTCGTCCAGTATCTGCAGGAGGGTATTAAAAACATCACTGTGCGCTTTTTCAATTTCATCGAAAAGCACAACGCTGTAGGGGCGGCGGCGCACGGCGTTAGTAAGCTGTCCTCCTTCTTCATATCCTACATAACCTGGCGGCGCTCCGATAAGGCGTGCCACGGAATGTTTTTCCATATATTCCGACATGTCCAGCCTGATAAGAGCATTTTCGTCATCGAAAAGGACAAAGGCAAGGGAGCGGGCCAGTTCGGTTTTTCCTACGCCGGTAGGTCCCAGAAAGATAAAAGAACCGATGGGCCGATCCGGATCTTTGATCCCGGAACGGGCTCTCAGCACGGCTTCACTCACTGCCGTTACGGCTTCGTCCTGGCCAACTACTCTTTCATGCAGCCGCTCGCCAAGGCGCAGTATTTTATGACGTTCTCCTTCCAGGAGCTTGCTTAAAGGGATTCCCGTCCACCGGCTGACGATGGCAGCGATATCCTCATCATCAACTTCTTCTTTTAAAAGGCGTAGACTTCTTTTTTGGGACAGTTTGTCCTCTTCCTCTTTAAGTTTTTGTTCCAGCTGGACCATTTTACCGTATTTTAATTCTGCCAGCAGGTTGAGGTCATAGGCCTGCTCCGCTTTTTCCATGGCTAGTTTTGTTTCTTCGATTTCTTCCCGGATTTTTCTAAGCCTGGAAATTGCCTCCTTTTCTTCTTCCCAGCGGTCTTTCAGCTTTTCTGCCTCGTTTTTAAGATCCGCCAGCTCCTTTTCCACCTGTTCACGGCGCTTTCGGGAAGCTTCGTCGGTTTCTCTTTTTAATGCTTCCCTTTCAATTTCCAGCTGCATAATCCGCCGGGTAGCTTCGTCCAACTGTGAGGGCATGCTGTCAATTTCCGCCCGGATCAGGGCAGCGGCCTCGTCTACCAGGTCTATGGCCTTGTCCGGCAAAAAGCGATCGCTGATATACCTGTGACTGAGGGTTACGGCAGCAACCAGGGCAGAGTCTTTAATTCTTACACCGTGATGCACCTCATAGCGTTCTTTTAAGCCCCGGAGAATGGAGATGGAGTCAGCAAGGCCCGGCTCCCTGACGATCACGGGCTGGAAACGGCGCTCTAGGGCGGCGTCTTTTTCGATATGTTTACGGTATTCCGCCAGGGTTGTGGCACCAATACAATGCAGCTCACCTCTTGCCAGCATAGGTTTGAGGAGATTGCCGGCATCAATAGCTCCCTCTGCAGCTCCCGCACCTACTACCGTATGCAGCTCATCGATAAAAAGGATGATTTCTCCTTCTGATTCCTGGATTTCTTTTAGTACTGCCTTTAACCTCTCCTCAAATTCCCCCCTGAACTTGGCGCCGGCAAGCAGAGCACCCATATCCAGGGAAAAAATACGCTTATTCTTAAGCCCCTCGGGAACGTCATTTCTGGCAATACGCTGTGCCAGGCCCTCGGCAATGGCTGTTTTCCCAACTCCGGGTTCTCCGATTAGGACAGGGTTGTTTTTAGTCCGGCGGGAGAGCACCTGGATAAGGCGGCGTATTTCTTCATCACGGCCGATAACAGGATCTAACTTTCCCGCGGCAGCCACTTCTGTCAGATCGCGTCCATATTTGGTCAGGGCCTCATAAGTTCCCTCCGGGTCAGGCCCCGTAACCCTCTGGTGGCCCCTGATGGACTGTAGAGCCTGCAGCAGGGCATTCCTGTTAAGGCCGCTGCGTTTAATTTGTTTTGTTCCCTCTCCTTTATCTGTTTCCAGTATAGAAAGGAGCAGGTGTTCCACGCCGATAAAATCGTCTCTAAAGGAAGATGCTTCTTCTCTGGCCTGGTCCAGTACCCTGACCAGGCGCGGGCTCAGGTAAATATGTTCTGCCGTGCCTTCCCCGGCATACACTTTTGGTTGCTTTAACAGGAAAGTATGCAAACTTTCTTTTACCTCTTTCACATTAATTCCTGCTTTGGATAAAACCCTGTTTGCCAGTCCTTCTTCCTGCTCCAGCAGGGAAAGAAGCAGGTGTTCCGGGTCAATTTGCTGATGGTGATAGCGAGCGGCAATATTCTGTGCGGCAGCAATAGCTTCGCGGGCTTTGTTGGTAAAACGGTTAAAATCCATTTTTCTGCCTGGGATTCCACCAGGCTTTCACCTCTTTCCAGTTCGAATGTCCTGATTTTAATATAATAAAAACATCATCATTAGTAAAGGATGTCTTTGTAGAGGTATAATATATATAAAAATCCTTTCCCGGCAGGAATTTCTATTTCAGCCAAGAACTGTTTAATAAAACGCAAATATTTTGGAAAGTATGAAATATGGCCGGAAAGTTAAGTTCAACTTACATTGAACTTAAAGAGGGTGAGCTTTTGTTTAAAGAATTCCGGTTAGCCTGTTACCGCTTTACATTATGCCCGCAAAATGAGGGAATAGTGCTGCCCTTTTTTAAAGGAACTATTTTTCTACAGGAAAAGTTTAAAAACATACTCTATCGTCTTTCCTGTAAGCTAAAACAAAGAAAATGCCCTGACTGCTTCTTCAATCTGCATTGCCCCTATGCTCTTCTTTATGAAAAAATCAACTTTAGGGGTTGGAGTTCCTGTCGTTCCAGGTATTTGCCCGCTCCATTTGTCTGGCAGCCCCCGCTGGAAAAAAAAACCGATTATATTGCTGAGGAAAAGATTATTTTTAATCTTATTCTTCTGGGCAGAGGGATAAGTTTTCTGGAGGTTTTCATTCGCGCCTTTCAGGAGTTTGCAGCAGAGGGTTCTCAGAAACAGGGGAAGTTAATACTAAAAAATGTGCTTGCCGTAAATCCTTTTACCGGAAAAAGCCGGCTTATTTTTGAAAGTGAGCATAACCATATTACTAAAACGGAACTGGTGACATCCGGGGAAGAAATAGAACTATGGGCTGAAAGAATGCCTGAGGTTTCCCGTTTGTCTCTTCTTTTTGTTACGCCAACCGGTTTGAAGGAGCAGGATGGCTATCTCGAAGAGCCGTATTTTTACCATATTATCAAGGCCCTGGTAACCAGAGCCTCAATCATGTATTATTTTCATCATCACAACAGGGAACTGGAGATTCACTACCGGAATTTTTTGGATAAGGCAGAACAGGTACGAAAGGTAAGGGATTATACCAGGTTCGTATCCTGGGAGAAAAGCAGCAGGGGTTCCTCCTGGGGCCGTGGATTCCTGGGAGAAGTGGAGTATACCGGAAAGCTCCATGCTTTTCTTCCCCTGCTAAAACTGGGTGAGTTTATGCACCTGGGAGAAAATGCCGCCTTTGGCCTGGGAAGATACAGGATTAAACGATCTTAAGTATAATATAAAAAAGTTCTTGACAATAACTGTTTAGTTATGCTATATTAGCGGAAAGTTTAAGTATAAAAGCCTTTGAAGGGAAATAGTAGGCCGGTAAGAGAAGTTCAGAGAGCCGGGTGGAGGGTTATTAAAGCCCGAAGGTGTGAGCCCGGCATTTTATCGCCTGTTGAATGGCTCCCCGAGGCGCCTGTCCGAACATGTTAATAAGGTCAGTAGGGCAGGACGGAGGTTTCACCGTTAAAAGAAAGGGGTATCGGAGTAATACTTTTAGTGTTAGCTCCCGTACTTTACTGAGCGGCCCCTGAAAGGGGGTAATGTGGGTGGTACCGCGGGTAATTCCTCGTCCCTGAGACGAGGATTTTTAATTTAATTTTATGTGAAAGGGATGAAGGAAGATGGAGACAAAAAAAGTATTTCTTTCCGAAAAGGAGATCCCCAGGCAGTGGTACAATATCCAGGCAGATATGCCCACGCCCCTGCAGCCTCCCCTGCATCCAGCTACCGGGAAGCCAGTAGGGCCGGATGATCTTTCCCCTATTTTCCCCATGAACCTTATTGAGCAGGAAGTAAGTACACAGCGGTGGATTGATATACCGGAGGAAGTTCTGGAAAAACTGTTAATCTGGCGGCCCACACCGCTGCAAAGGGCTTACAACCTGGAAAAATACCTGAAAACACCGGCCAAGATTTATTATAAAAACGAATCTGTCAGTCCTGCCGGCAGTCATAAGCCCAATACAGCTATTGCCCAGGCTTATTATAACAAGGTTGCCGGTATTAAAAGGCTTACTACGGAGACCGGTGCCGGGCAGTGGGGCTGCGCCCTGAGCCTGGGGTGCTCTATGTTCGGCCTGGAGTTAAAGGTTTACATGGTCAAGATTAGCTACGAGCAAAAACCTTACCGGCAGTTAATGATGAAAACCTGGGGCGCCAATTGTGTGCCGAGCCCCAGCCGGGAAACCAACTTCGGCCGTAAAGTTATAAGTGAAGACCCGGACTGCCCGGGCAGCCTGGGAATTGCCATCAGTGAAGCTATCGAAGATGCGGTAACATCAGAGCATACCAAATATTCCCTGGGGAGCGTTCTAAATCATGTTATGCTCCACCAGACCATTATCGGCCTGGAAGCCCAGAAACAGTTTGACATACTGGGTGAATATCCTGATGTGGTTATCGGCTGTGTCGGGGGCGGCAGCAATTTTGCCGGACTTTCCTTTCCTTACCTAAGGGATAAAATTCATGGTAAGGAGGTGCAGGTGATTGCCGTGGAACCCGTTGCCTGTCCAACCATAACCCGGGGGCCCTTTAGCTATGACTTTGGAGATACTGCTGCCACTACTCCGCTCTTACCCATGTTTACCCTGGGGCATAACTTTATACCCAAGTCCATTCATGCCGGCGGATTAAGATACCATGGGATGTCTCCCCTAGTCAGCCAGCTTGTCCTGGATGCTCTTATCCAGCCCCGGGCTTATAACCAGCTCCAAACCTATAAGGCGGGCCTGACTTTTGCCCGCACGGAAAGTTTAATCTGTGCTCCGGAAACCAATCACGCTATTGCCGCAGTGATCGAGGAAGCTGAAAAAGCCAGGGAGGAAGGCCGCAGCAAGGTCATCCTTTTCAACCTGAGCGGTCACGGGCTTCTTGATCTGACCGGCTATGACTCCTACCTTAACGGGGAGCTGACGGACTACTCCCTGTCAGAAGAGGAGATGCGGGAGTCTTTAAAAGTCCTGGATTCTCTTCCCCAGCCTGTTAAAAAGTAACTTTTCCAGTTGTGTTAAATTATTTATGTTGTTATAATAGAAAAAGTTACAATGAATGGGGAGATGGAGAGTAAAAATGGAAAAGTTAAAACTGGGTTTACCGGCGGGCAGCCTGCAAAACGCTACCCTGGAGATATTTAAAAAGGCAGGTTTTAATATTTATGTCAATGATCGTTCTTACTTCCCCTATATCGATGACGAGGAAATAGAATGCATCCTTATAAGGGCGCAGGAAATTCCCAGGTACGTGGAAAGCGGAGTTCTCGATGCCGGCATCTCGGGGAAAGATTGGATTACGGAAACAGGAGCTGATGTGCTGGAGGTTGCAGAACTGGTCTATGCCAAACAGGGATTCCGGCCTATTAAGCTCGTCCTGGCTGTTCCCAAGGATTCTGATATGGAAAGCGTAAAAGACCTGCAGGGGAAAAAAATAGCCACGGAACTGGTGGAGGTAACCAAAAGTTTCCTGAGAAAAAACAATATCCAGGCCTCTGTGGAGTTTTCCTGGGGTGCGACAGAAGTAAAACCCCCGTCCCTGGTAGATGCCATCGCCGAGCTGACAGAAACGGGGAGGTCCTTAAAAGCTAACAACCTTAGAATTATTGAAACTATCCTGGAATCAACCCCCCGTTTTATAGTAAACAGGGAAAGCTGGACTCTAGACTGGAAGAAAAATAAAATTGAGCAGATTGGCACTCTTCTAAAGGGCGCCTTGCTGGCGGAACAAAAAGTGGGATTAAAATTGAATGTCAGTAAGGAAAACCTGCCCAAAGTACTCTCTTTACTGCCTGCCCTCAGGAAGCCTACCATCTCCGGACTGCACGAGGAGTCATGGGTTGCTGTGGAAACTGTAATTGATGAGAAAACAGTGAGGGAGCTGGTATACAGGCTTAAAGAAGCTGGAGCGGAAGGGATTATCGAATATTCTCTGAACAAAATTATCCCCTGATTGCTTCAGAAAAACTAACAGGTTGCATTATCCGAGGTATGACCAGGATTTCGACGCTTGCCTTAGGATGCCCACCGTAGGCCCGGCCAAAAGCCGCAGAACTTGTTTACCCTTGTCACAGCTTTTTTAAAGCCAAAAGTTATTTATCTATCGCAACCCGGTTGTAACTTTTAAAAGTGTATATTATCCAGAATAATGTCACTGCCTTGTGCCCGGAGATCTCTGGACCACAGGGGGTTTTTTTATGGTCCGGTAAATAAACGGGCCTTCTTTTTCGCAAAAATGAAATATTAATTTTAAGAAGGATTTTAAAAGGACCATGCAGAATTTAAAAAATGGACGCGTTTCATAAAAAGATAAAATAAAAAGGAATATGTTAATATTTTAAACTAAGGCCATTTAAGGAGTAAGAAGCATGGAAAGAACCCGGATTATAATGGTTTCTCCACTGCCGGAATTAACCAGGCTGGCCCGCCAGATTTCACGGGAGCTTCATTTTAACATGGAGATCGTGGAAGCCTTTCTGGACGGGGGAGTTGAGATTGGTAAGCAGTTTGAACAGTCCGGGGCGGATGTGATTATCAGCCGGGGCCCTACAGGAGTACTTTTAAAAAAAGAATTGTCCATACCGGTAATATTAATTCAAATTACCAATTTTGATATCATCCAGGCTTTAAATCATGCCAAGCAGGTTGGCCGCAAGATAGCTTATTTTGATCATATTAAGTGCAGGGAAGTTTATGATTTTGAAAGTATTGCTGAGATTCTATCCCTGGAGGACTTACAGCTCTTTTTTTATCACAATGAAAGGGAACTGGACGAACAAATTAAGCGGGCCTGTGCTGAAGGAATAGAAGTAATTGTTGCTTCCGGTGTCTGTGTTATTCGTATGGCCCAGGAGCGGGGTATGGAAGGGGTGATGATCTTTTCCTCCCGGGAGGCCGTTATTGAGGCCATGCAATGGGCCAAGGATGTTGTCCTTATCAGGCAAAAAGACCGTGAAAAAGCAGAATTTTTAAAGACCATTATTGACCATACCTATAACGGGGTTATCGCTGTCAATAAAGAAAATGTGGTAACTCACTTTAACCCTGCAGCAGAGGAGGTTTTCAAAGCCTCCGGCCTGGATATTGTGGGTAAAAAAGTAAAGGACATCCCTATCCCCTTAATTAAAAACTTTTTCCAGAACCCTGAAACGGTAAAAGGTGAAGTGCAAAAAGTAGGGGACAGGCAAATAGTCTTCAACCATATTCCCATACATATGGACCGGGAACCGCTGGGAACGGTTATTACTTTTCAAAGTGTGCACAAACTTCAAAACCTGGAGGTTACTATCCGTAAAAAACTGCATGCCAGCGGCCTGGTTTCACGTTATACTTTTAACGATATTATTGGTTCTTCCGATGAAATAGAGCAGGCTATAAGCCGGGCGCGAAAGTTTGCCGGAACGGATTCCACGGTGCTGGTTACCGGAGACAGCGGGACCGGAAAGGAGCTGTTTGTGCACAGCATTCATTCCGAAAGTTTACGCCGTGAAGGTCCTTTTGTGGCTATTAATTGTGCCAATATTCCCAAGGAACTTCTGGAAAGTGAGCTGTTCGGTTATGAGGAGGGAGCTTTTACTGGTGCCAGGAAAGGTGGAAAGACAGGCCTTTTTGAGCTTGCCCATGGCGGTACCATCTTTCTCGATGAGATATCCGAACTTTCTCTTCCTCTGCAGTCTAACCTGCTTCGTGTTCTCCAGGAAAAAGTTGTGCGCCGTATTGGCGGCGAACGAATTATCCCGGTAAATGTACGTGTTATAGCCGCTACTAACCGCTTTTTACCCGATGAGATTAAAAAAGGGAATTTCAGGGAAGACCTCTTTTTCCGCCTGAATGTTTTAAACCTGAATATTCCTCCTTTAAGAAACCGAAGAAGCGATATACCTCTGCTGGTCGAGCACTTTTCCCGCAAATACCGCGGCAATGGCAGTCGGATTGATAAGTTTCCGGTCTCGGTGATCCGTTTCTTAAGTGAATACGACTGGCCAGGCAATGTCCGTGAATTAGAAAATTTTATCGAAAAATATGTTATCCTTTCCGAGGGTAATAAAGATAACTTCAGACTGATGGAGGAACTGGTGGATGAACTCTACCGTTTTAAAGAGGACCGGCAAAACCTGAAACATGAAGATCATTACATAACGGTAAATATCGGAACCCTGGAGTATATGGAAGGGCAGATTATCGAGAAGCTTTACCAGCAAAAAAATATTGATAAAAAGGACCTGGCTTCCCGCCTGGGAATCAGCAGGACAACATTGTGGAAGAAACTAAAAACCCTGGAGACTGTTCGAAAAAGTTCAGTTCAATAATTAAACAGGCCGGAAATTTTACTGCAAGCCCGGTGTTTTGGCAGGAAAATTGCAAGTTAAAGTAGTAGGGGATGGCAATGGGGGCGGCAGTTTAATGCCTGGCAGGCAGGTTCAGCTTAGTAAATTATACTTTATTCCAAAAGGTTCGAAGACAAGAAAGGTTTAATTTATGAACAATAAAGCTATTTAGGCAGTTAAATTAATGAACGTGGGCAGTTAAGGTAAATAAATTGAACGTGAGGTGATGTCTTAAAGAAAATAATTTACGGAGGTTGGGGACTGTCGTTGAAAAATAAAAAATAAATTTTTGAAAGGAGGAATTCCCGGAAAGGTATTTTTCCGGGGAGGTTTATGGGCAAGCCAGTAATCGTAAGTGCTGTACGGACTATCGGAGGAAGATTTGGAGGCGGATTAAGCAGTCTGAGCGCCTCTGACCTGGGAGCGGCCATAGTAGCAGAGGTTGTTAAAAGAGCCGGCATATCCGGTGAGGACGTAGATCAACTGGTATTTGGCTGTGGCTGGCAGGCAGGTATAGGCCCCAATGTGGCCCGTATTTCCGCTGTTAAAGGTGGATTACCGGTAAAAGTACCTGCTTATACTGTCAATATTCGTTGTGCCTCCAGTTTACAGGCGGTAATCGAAGGCTGCAGATCGATTCTCTGTGGGGATTCGGATGTTGTGATCGCAGGTGGTACGGAAGTAGCTTCCAATGTTCCTTATCTTATACCTCAGGCACGTTGGGGAGCCCGCATGTGGGACTTCACCGTTAATGACGGCCTGCATAAAGACGGTTTTATGTGCATGCTGGCGGGAATGTTCATGGGAAACACGGCGGAGCTGCTGGCGGAAAAATACAGCATCAGCCGGGAGGAACAGGATCAGTTTGCCCTGGAAAGCCACCAGAAAGCGGTTAAAGCTGTACAGGAAGGCAGGTTCAAGGAGGAAACTCTAGCCATTGAAATTAAGGAAAAGAAAAAAACAGTGGTGGTAGACCAGGAAGAAATACCCCGTGGGGATGTTTCCGTGGAAGCAATGGCTAAGCTGCCCCCCGTATTTAAGAAAGAGGGGGGAACCGTAACGGCGGCCAACAGCTGTGCCCTTTGCGATTGTGCTTCGGCGATGGTAATTATGTCCGAAGAAAAAGCCAAAGCCATGGGGTTAACACCCATAGCGGCCATAAGGGGTTATGCTGCAGCGGGAGTAGAGCCCAAGTATATGGGTATTGGTCCGGTGGCAGCTATTCCTATCGCCCTGCAGAAGGCAGGACTGAAGCTGGATGATATCGATCTTATCGAACTGAATGAAGCCTTTGCCGCGCAGTACTTAGCCTGCGAAAGAGAAATGAAGTTTGATCGGGACAAAGTCAACGTTCATGGCGGGGCTATTGCCCTGGGGCACCCTGTTGGGGCTACCGGTACAAAACTTATTACTACTAACCTTTATGCCCTGAAGGCATATGATAAGGCCCTCGGGTTAATCAGCGCCTGTGTTGGCGGTGGCCAGGGGCTTGCTGTTGTCGTGGAGAGATTAAATTAATTTAAACAATATTTGAGAGGAGGAATATATTTATGGAAATTAAAACAGGTTTTGTGCTGGGAGCGGGTATCATGGGTACGGGGATTGCCCACCTTATGGCCCAAAATGGTGTGGATGCCATTCTCGTGGATGTTGATGATGCCATTCTTAAGCGCAGTGTGGGGAATATAGAAAAATTGTTGAAGAAAAAAGTGGAAAAAGGGAAAATGACAGATGGGGAACTAAGTGACCTCCTGGGCCGTATTAAAACCTCTACGGATATAAATGAGGCTGCTAAAGCTGATTTTATTATCGAGGCTGTCATCGAAGATGTAAAGCTGAAGCAAAAAATGTTCGCCCAGATCGAAGCAGTGGCTAAACCGGAAGCAATTCTGGCTACCAATACCACGGCCTGTTCTATCTCCGAGATTGCTTCCGCCCTTAAAGATCCCAGCCGGCTGGTAGGGATGCACTTCTTTAACCCTGCTGTAGTTATGAGACTGGTAGAAATTATGCCCGGATTAGCCACCAATCCGGAGGTTGTTGCCAGGACCAGGGAATTTGCCGAGTTCCTGGGAAAAGAACCTGTAGTTACCGCCAAGGAGAATATTGCCGGTATCGCCAGCCGGGTCCTGGCGGCACTGCTCAATGAGGCTGTCTGGGTACTGGATGAAGGAGTCGGTACTGCCGCTGAGATCGACAAGGCGCTGCAGATGGGTTCCAACCAGCCCATGGGCCCGCTGGCCCTGATTGACCTTATCGGGATCGATACCCACCTGGCCAAGACCAGGACCCTTTATGAAAAATTGGGTGATGCCCGTTATCGTCCCTGCTACCTGCTGGAGAAAATGGTTCAGGCGGGCTACCTGGGACGTAAAAGCGGTAAGGGATTTTATGACTATTCCCAGGATCCTCCTGTTCCCACGGTCTTAAGATAAAATTTAAAAGTGGTCTTAGAAGAATAAAGCGGAGGTGCATAAGATGAATTTTGATCTGAATGAAGAACAATTAGCGGTACAAAAAATGGTACGTGATTTTGTGGCCAAGGAGATTACTCCAAATGCCAAAGAATGGGATAAAGAAGAGAAATTTCCCTGGGATGTCTGGAAAAAGATGGGTCAACTGGGCATTGTGGGAACATCTATTCCCGAAGAATATGAGGGCAGCGGCATGGACTACATCTCCCACGCCATTGTGGCCGAGGAACTTGGTTACGGCTGTTCTTCCATGCGCGGCAGCTATTCTGTGAACATATCCCTTGTGGCCAAAACCATTTTGAAATGGGGCACTGAGGAACAGAAGCAAAAGTACCTCCCCCGCATTGCTATGGGCGAGATATTCGGCTGCTACGGCCTTACGGAGCCTGACTCCGGAAGCGATGCCGCCAGCATGAAGAGCACTGCTGAGCAGGATGGGGATTACTATATCTTAAACGGCAATAAAATGTGGATTACCCATGCCGATGTGGCGGAAGTTTCCATCATTTTTGCCAAGACGGATAAAAATGCCGGTGCCAGGGGCATCACCGCTTTCCTGGTCGACAAGGGTACCCCTGGTTTAACTCCCCAACCCATCCACGAGAAGATCGGCCTTCGTGCCCAGGATACCGGGGAAATAAACATGGATAACGTCCGCATACACAAGGATAATATGCTGGGTCCCGTCGGAAAGGGCTTCGCTGTAGCCATGTCCGCTCTGGATAATGCCCGCTTTACTGTGGCCGCAGGTTGTGTGGGTACCGCCCAGGCGGCCCTTGATGTGGCCAAAAAGTACGCCAAGGAAAGAATCCAGTTCGGCAAGCCCATTGCTGCACACCAGCTGGTACAGCAATTAATTGCCAACGCAGTCCTGGATGTGGAGATGGGCAGGCTCCTGGTTTACCGGGCCGGCCACCTTAAAAACAAGGGTGTCCCCAATACCCGCGAGACCTGTATGGCCAAATATTTCAACAGTGAAATGGTTAACAGGGTTACTTACAACATGATGCAGGCATTAGGAGGCTACAGCTTCTCGGGAGAATATCCACTGGAAAGGATGTACCGTGATTCCCGTATCAATACTCTTTACGAAGGGACTTCACAAATCCAGCAATTAATTATCGGCAACTCCGAATTGGGTGTTCCTGCATTTTCTTAAAAATCACAGTTATTCAGGAGGAAGAAGGACTTGTTGCCTTCTTCCTCCCTTTGTGAGCAAAATAAATAAATTGTAGTACAAAGTCAAGGGAGGGAGAAACAGAACTATGTATCAATTTCTCAAATATGAAAAGGAACTTCCTCTGGCCTTTATAACCATCAACCGCCCTGAAGTAATGAACGCCCTTTCCAATGCTCTGACGGAGGAACTGGGGCAGGTCTTTACCGAAGTGGAAAAAGACGAAGAAATCAGGGTTTTAATAATTACCGGTGCAGGAGAAAAGGCTTTTATGGCCGGGGCAGATATTAAAGAACTGCAGGCGCGTGATTTTGTCCTGGGACGCAAGCAAACCAAGCGCCGCCAGGAAGTCTTTAATATGCTGGCGGAAATGAGCATACCTGTTATTGCCGCTATAAACGGTTTCGCGCTGGGGGCCGGCCTGGAGATGGCTATAGCCTGCACGCTGCGCATAGCTTCCACCAATGCCAAAATGGGCTCTCCGGAAGTAAACCTGGGCATTATTCCCGGGGATGGCGCTACCCAACGGCTGCCCCGACTGGTGGGATTTGGCAGGGCCATGGAGCTGGTCCTGACAGGTGGAATGATTGACGCGGAAGAGGCTTACCGCATCGGACTGGTCAACAAGATCGTCCCCCCGGAAAATTTAATGGAAGAAGTTAAAAAAATGGCCAGTATTATTGCTTCTAAATCACCTTTGGCCATCCAGTACGCCAAGGAAGCCGTAAGCCGCTCTCTGGAAGTAGGCATCTACGAAGGTATGGCTCACGAATCCTACCTCCATGCCCTGGCCTGCGCCTCAGAAGATAAAAAAGAGGGTGTAGCCGCCTTTTTGGAAAAACGCAAAGCGCAGTACAAGGGTAAATAAACTTTAACAGGACTGAACCTTTTTAAATAGTTTTTTCTCTGTCAAGCCCGGCAGCTTCCGGGCTTTTTTTAATGTACCCAGTACGGGTATGAACTTGGCGGTAAAACTGTGAAATTGAAAGAAAGTGTTGTTTAAATGGCTGACAATTTACCAGAAAGCATTTTATAAAAAAATTTCAGACTTGAACAAAAATGGTTTTTTTTATACAATAATCGTGTAATAAAATGAAACACGGTTTCATGTAGTGAAACAAAAGGGGCGTGAAGCATGGGTCGGTATCGGATGGACAAGGAAAGCCGGGATGCGGCTGCCAGCGGAGAGGAAAGGGTAGGTGTCCGCGCCGTGGAGAGAGCTGCCGATATCCTGACATGCCTGGGAAAAGCCGAAATGAACCTGAGCGAGATCGGTAAGGAGGTTGGTCTGAACAAGGCAACAGTCTTCAGGATGCTGGTATCCCTGGAGCGCAAGGGTTTTGTGACAAAGGATGAAAGCAGTGGCAAGTATTCATTGGACTGGGGGATTTTGGGACTTTTTTCAGGAGTGCTCTACCAGAACCAGGGGCTGGTAAAGAGCGCCTACCCGTATATGGAAAAGCTTTGGAAGCATAGCAGTGAAACTATTACGTTATATGTTAGAAAAGGCCTTGACCGGCTTTGCATTGCCGAACTGCCCAGCCCGCATCCTTTGAAATATACGGTGGGGATAGGCGTCACTGTACCCTTGCATGCTGGTTCTCCGGGAAAATTAATACTTGCCTACATGCCTCCTGAGGAAATAGCTGAGGTGCTGGACCATATTGAACTGAACAGACTGACCGGAAAAACCATCACCAGCAGAGAGGCGTTATTGCAGGAGTTGCAGTCGATCCGGGAGCAGGGATGGGCAACCAGTTTTGGTGAACGGATCGCAGGTGTCTCCAGCCTTTCCGTACCCGTAACTGACCGGGAAAACAGGGTTGTGGCTTCTCTTAACATCCTGGGGCCTTACGTCAGGCTGGGAGAGGAACGTCTCATGGGATACCTGGATATGTTAAAAGAAGCCGGCCGTGGTATCTCCAACCGCTACTTTTAAAATAAGTTAAGGAAATATTTAACAACGGTTTCATCAAAGAAAGGAAGGTTTTAGCTCAGATGATGATGAATTACCCTCTTTTGATCAAAACCATGCTGGAGAGATCGCACAAGCTGTTTCCCAAAAAAGAGATATTTTCCAGGTGCCAGGATCAGGATTTCCGGTATACATATGGAGACTTTTATCAAAGAGTCTGTAAACTGGCCAATGTTTTGCAGCGCCTGGGGATAAAGCAGGGCGATACAGTGGGAACCTTCGCCTGGAATAC
>QZJM01000025.1 GCA_003605065.1 Dethiobacter sp.
TATATGGCTGAACTGGTAAATCAATATAATTTGGGTCGGGTAGTACCCTGTCAGAATTATGAAAAAGTAGCTGAAACCATAGTTGAACTGCTGGATTACCAGGATAAATATCTGGAGTGTAGGAAAAATATTTCTTTTATCCGTCCCCTTTTTTATTGGGAAAAGGCCATGAAACCCTTATTACAGTATTGTCGTAATCCTAGAAAGACCTTCCAATCATGCTCGTGATATTGTTGAGTAAACTGTTCTTTGTTAATATGGAGAGAGTCAGTATTATCATTCCGGTGCACAACTGTATATCATTTACATTGAATTGTTTAAAGAGTTTATTGCTTTACACTACAGTACCTTTTCAGATTATCATTGTAAACAACGCTTCTACGGACAATACGGCAGCGTTCTTGGAATCATTGAAACATTTTGGGGAAATTGTGCAGGTTATTACAAATAGAAAAAACCTGGGCTTTGCCAGGGCGTGCAACCAGGGTTATCAATTTGCCAGAGGGAAATACTTGGTCTTTTTGAATAATGATACCGAAGTGACACCTAATTGGCTGGAACCAATGCTGAACTGTTTTAGTAACGACAGTCTTGTAGGTATGGTAACGCCTAAACTGCTCTATCCCGGTCCGGAACGTATTATTCAGTATGCAGGAGTTGCTTTTTATGCTCAGATGACTCCCTATATCATTTCTTACCAGCTGCCCGATAACAGCGCTGTCATGGCAGAAATGTGCAGGGAAATACCAGCAGCGGGAGGAGCCTGCATGATGTTAAAAAGGGAAGTATTGGAAAAAGTGGGACTTTTTGATGAAAGGTTCATTAACGGGTTGGAAGACGTTGATTTGTCTTTAAGAATCAGGATGGCGGGAATGAAAAATATTTTGTGTCCAAAAAGTACTCTCATTCACCATGAGGCGAAAACGAGCGGGAGGTTTATTCACAGCAGGGAAAACAGGGAGTACTTTTTACAGAAGTGGCATAACAAGATGAAAATTACTGCTACGGGAGAGATCGTTTTTTCTAACAATTTTTGAGTCCTCAAAAGACATACAACCTGAAAAAGATGGAAATAACTCGGTAAGAGTAGGGCTCTTTCCGAAATTTTCCCTGGTCATTTTACACGGAGCGAAAGCTCCGTTTTTCTTGCCATTTCATTAACCATTTCTGATACTGATCCACATAGTAACAAAATGGTAACAAGTTTTGATATCCTATTTTTTATCAGCTCACGAATGGGCTGTTTATCGGCATTAATGGCAGGGGAGACAGGACTTGAACCCGCAGCCTGCGGTTTTGGAGACCGCTGCTCTGCCAGTTGAGCTACTCCCCTGCATTAAGATTATTTTAACTTAGCAAATTGTTTTTGTCAAGCCGTCCAAGGGCAAAAGAGTTCGTTATAGTCTGCTTTTATGCTTTTAGTTCTAACTTGCAATGCTTTGACCTTTATAATAAAATAAAGAATAAAGCTCTAAAAAGCGGGAGGAAAATATGCTTGGGTTTATAGGTTGCGGAACTATGGGGGGCACACTGTTAGAAGGTATCATTAAAAATCAACTTGTCGCCCCGGAAAAGATTGTTATTTTTGATCAGGATGCGGGTAAAATGCTGTCTTTAAAAGATAAACTCGAGGTAAATACCGCTACTAATGTGCAATCTCTTTGCCTGGAAACTCAAAAAATATTTCTTGCGGTTAAACCCCAGGATATGAAAGAACTGCTCCTGGAGATGAAACCTGTGTTAAATGCCGGACACCTCCTTATCTCTGTTGCTGCCGGCTTATATATCAGCTTTTTCCAGAAACACCTGGGGAAATCCGTTAAAATAATTCGTATAATGCCCAACACCCCCTGTCTCGTCGGGGAAGGGATGAGTGTAATCAGCAGGAGCCAGGCTGTTTCTGAGGGGGAGGAGAAAGAAATTGCCGCTTTAATGGGGTCTTTGGGCAAAGTTATCTCCCTGGAAGAAAAACATATGAGTGCTGTAACGGGATTAAGCGGGAGCGGCCCGGCGTACATATTTCTGGTTATGGAGGCCCTTGCTGATGGGGGTGTGGAAATGGGTCTTAGCAGGGACGTGGCTTTATTCCTTGCCGCACAAACAGTACTCGGTGCAGCCAAAATGTTCCTGCAAACGGGAGAACATCCGGCTATTATGAAAAACAAGGTTACTTCTCCGGGAGGAACAACCAGTGCCGGACTTCTGGCCTTGGAAGAAGGAGCCGTAAAAGCATCACTAATAAAAGCAGTTATTCAGTCTGCCCAAAAAGAAAAAAATATGTTATTAGAAAAGTAATAAAGGTTAAGTCACCGTGGAGCTTCTATATCTATAAAATTTTTGCTCTAAATAGGGTCAGCCATCTTACAGTTTTAATATAAACATTCCCGGGAAGGAGAACTTTTCTTGCAAAGGTCCATTAAATCAGAATATATTAAAAAAATAGTTATTAAGGTAGGAACACGGCTGTTAACGTACAAGACGGGGAAGTTGAATCTGGGTATTATAGAGAAACTGGTGCGACAAATGGCTGATCTAAAAAATCAGGGGAAAGATGTTATCCTTGTTTCTTCCGGGGCAGTGGGCGCAGGAATAGGCAGGCTGGGGCTTAAGAGAAAACCGGTATCTATCCAGGAGAAGCAAGCTGTTGCCGCTGTTGGACAGGGACAATTAATTCAAATTTATGAAAAACTCTTTTCCGAATACGGTCATATTGTGGCACAGGTTTTACTGACAAGGGAAGATCTGGATAATCGCAAGCGTTACATCAATTCCCGGAATACTTTATTACATCTCTTAAAATTCGGGGCTATCCCTATCATTAATGAAAATGATACTATTTCTACCGATGAAATTGAATTTGGCGATAACGACAGGTTGTCTGCCCTGGTAGCAACCCTTATTGACGCAGATTTACTGCTAATTTTAACTGATATTGACGGTTTATACACTGCCAATCCCCGCCATGACCCGGAAGCTTCGTGTATCCCTTTTGTTGAAGAAATTACGGCAGAGATAAAAAATTTTGCCGGTAAGACTGAAGAAATGCTGGCTAAAGGAGGTATGATCACTAAAATAGAAGCTGCTGAAATTGTCATGGCCTCCGGAATCGATATGTTTATTGCTAACGGACGTCAAGAAAATATTATCAAACGAATTCTGGAAGGAGAGATAACAGGTACCTTTTTCTGTTCGAAACAGAGTCACCTGCGCAGTAGAAAGCGATGGATCGCCTTCGCTCAAAAGAGTAAAGGGGCTATTTATATAGATCATGGGGCCGAACTGGCTTTAAAAGGAGAAGGAAAAAGTTTATTGCCTGCCGGAATTATTAAGTTTAAAGGAACCTTTTTAAGAGGTGAAATGGTAAGTGTATATAATCCCCGTGGTGAGGAAATTGCCCGTGGCCTGGTTAATTATAGCGCAGAAGAACTGCACCGGATTACAGGATGCAAATCTGATGAAATTAAAAATATCTTAGGTTATACGGGCCATAAAGAAGTAATTCATCGTGATAATCTTGTACTTTGTTAGGAAAGGACGGTTGGTTTAAATTAACAGTTACAGAAGAAAAGGCAAAAAAAGCTAAAATTGCCAGCTTTCAAATGCTGAGGCAACAACAGTGCAAAAAAATAATGCCCTGATGCCGCCGCAGTTTATATCAATGCTTCCACACGTTTTACGGACGGCTTTGAATTCGGATTTGGAGCAGAAATGGGAATCAGTACACAAAAATTGCATGCCCGGGGACCCATGGGTTTGACGGCACTTACCAGTACCAAATTTATTATTTTCGGTAACGGTCAGATCAGAACATAATTTCTAATAAAGAGGAGAAAAGGAGGTGCGCCTGTTTTATACAGGAGAACTTTTATGGACAGGCTTAAAAAAGGGCTGGAAAATAATGATATTATTATTGTAGATACAACTTTAAGAGATGGGGAGCAAACAGCGGGTGTTGTTTTTTCGAACCAGGAGAAGATAAGAATCGCCAAAATGCTTGATGAGATAGGAGTTCACCAGATCGAAGTCGGTATCCCCGTGATGGGGGGCAGTGAAAAAGCTGTAATCAAGAAGATTGCCGCACAAGGGTTAAACTGCAGTTTGATGGCCTGGAACAGGGCCAATATCAATGATATAATACATTCCCTCGATTGTGGAGTGGATGCCGTGGCCATCTCTATTTCCACATCCGATATTCATATTAAACATAAGTTAAACAGTACCAGGGAACAGGTTATGGAAAGTATGGTTAAGGCTACGGAGTTTGCAAAGAAACACGGGGTTTACATCTCTGTTAATGCCGAGGATGCCTCCAGGACGGATATTGATTTTTTGGTTGAATTTGCCCTGGCTGCCAGGGATGCAGGAGCAGACAGGCTTCGCTATTGTGATACAATCGGTGTTTTAGAGCCTTTCAAGACCTACGAGATTATTTTAAGTTTAATTGAAAAAACCGGTATGGATATCGAGATGCATACACACAATGATTTCGGTATGGCGACCGCTAACGCCCTGGCCGGTGTCAGAGCCGGGGCATGCTTTATTGGTGTCACTGTTAACGGACTAGGTGAAAGAGCGGGAAACGCAGCCCTGGAAGAAGTGGTCATGGCCTTAAAACATATTTTTAACAAAGATCATGACATTAAGACACAAATGTTCAGGGAAATTTCCGAGTATGTGGCCAGGGCTTCCGGCAGGATTTTACCCCCCGGGAAAGCCATTGTGGGGGACAATATGTTCCGCCACGAATCGGGAATTCATGCGGACGGTGTAATTAAATTCCCCGGAACATATGAGGTCTTCAGTCCCGAAGATGTCGGACTGGAAAGGCAGATCGTCATCGGAAAGCATTCCGGTTCCAAAGCCATTATGCTTAAGTTTAAAGAATATGGCATCAGCCTTACAGAAGATGAGGCTACCGAATTATTACCGGCAATACGGCGCAATACCGTAGAAATGAAAAGGTCGCTATTCGATAAGGAGCTGGTATATCTTTATGAAGATTACATGCATAAAAAATTAGAAAAAGGCATTGATTACAGTCCTATAAATACTGATTAACACAATATGGGGGCAAAGTGAGGTATAAAAGAAAGGGAGAGTGTTTAATGGGAAAAACTATGGCGGAAAAGATCTTTAGTCAACATTCAGGAGAAGATGCCCGTGCCGGCGACCTTGTAATTGCCCGCCTGGATTTTATTATGGGACAGGACGGCACAGCCCCTCTGGCTATTAACTCTTTTAATGAAATGGGAGGGGAAAAAGTCTTTGATCCTTCCAGGGTAGCTTTTGTTATCGACCACAGTGCTCCCAGCCCCAATGAAGGTGTTTCTTCCCTGCACAAGTTGATGCGGGAATTCGCTTTAAAACAGGGGATACTGCTTTATGACATCGGGCACGGTGTTTGCCACCAGTTAATACCGGAACAGGGCCATGTTCTACCCGGGGATCTTGTCATAGGCGCTGACTCGCATACCTGTACTTATGGTGCCCTAAATGTTTTTTCCACGGGAGTGGGTTCTACAGATCTGGCTGCAGGTATAATTTCGGGAAAACTCTGGTTTAAGGTCCCGGAAACAATAAAGTTTCTTTGTAAAGGTGTTTTGCCACCGGGAGTATTATCGAAAGACCTTATTCTCTATCTAATCGGTGATATTGGAGCTGACGGCGCCACCTACCTTGCAGCGGAATATTGCGGCGAAGCCATATCTGCTATGGATGTTGAAGAGCGCTTTACTATTGCCAATATGGCTATCGAGATGGGTGCCAAGGCAGGTCTGATGGAGTTTGATGAGAAAGTAAATAAATGGGTGGCTGGCCGTGCCAAGAGACCTCTGCGACCTGTTTTTGCCGACCCGGACGCCAAATATGTGGAAATACGCCAATATGATGTCAGCCAGCTTGAACCGCAAATTGCCTGCCCGCATACTGTTGATAATGTTTCCCCTGTGGGACAGGTAGAAGGACTGCCTATACAGCAGGCTGTTATCGGGACCTGTACCAATGGCAGAATTAACGATCTAAAGATTGCTGCCAGGATTCTTGCTGGTAAAAAAATATCACCAGGCGTGCGCTTAATTGTAGCTCCTTCTTCCAGGCAGGTTTTCCTGGAAGCAATGAACGAGGGAATAATTCAGATCCTGGTAGAAGCCGGGGCCGCCATAGTAACTCCCGGTTGTGGTCCCTGTGTCGGTACCCATAATGGCGTACCTTCTGACGGGGAAGTGGTTCTCTCCACAGCAAACCGTAATTTTAAAGGAAGAATGGGAAATTCCAGGGCGTCTATTTATTTGGCATCTCCCGCTACAGTGGCTGCTTCAGCAGTGGCGGGCAGAATTGCTGATCCGCGCCCTTTTTTCCTGTAAGGAGGTTAAAAGATGCTGCTAAATGGAAAAGCTTTTAAATTTGGCAATGATATTAATACTGATTACATCATCTCGGGAAAGTATAAATTCAAGACATTGGATATGAAAGAACTGGCCAGGCACGTCATGGAAGATCTGGATCCCCATTTTTATGAAAAAATCAGTGAAGGTGATATGATTGTGGCCGGTTCAAATTTTGGCTGCGGTTCTTCCCGTGAACAGGCGCCCCTGGCTATTATTTATGCCGGTGTTGGCTGCGTCCTGGCTTCTTCATTTGCCCGTATTTTTTACCGTAATGCCATAAATACAGGATTACCCGTGATAGAATGTGATACTTCAAAAATTGAGGAGGGCGACCTGTTACAGGTAAATCTGGAAAAAGGCATTGTTTTAAACAAGTCCAAAAACCGGGAGATACCTATTACCCCTTTACCGCAGGTAATGTTAAAAATTCTTTCCGATGGCGGCCTTATTAAACATTTCCAGAAATATGGTGATTTTAAATTTGATTAAAGATTATAACTAAAAAAATAGGGTAAACTTAAAAATATAGTAGAAAAGAGGTGATCAGGTGCTGGATCAGGTTATCTCTCTTGGTTGGGGCGTATTATCTTTCTCTCGTGAAAAAGCGGAGAAATTAGTGGAGGAAATGATAAAAAAGGGTGAGTCGAGCAAAGAAAACGGTAAATATTTCGTCAGATCTCTTGTAGAAAGAGGAGCAAGAGAAAGAGCGGTCTTTAAAGAAGATATCAATAATATAGCTGTTAACCTTTTACAAAAAGGAATCTTTGCAACCAGAGCCGAGTTTGCAAAACTGGAAGAAAGAGTAAATAAATTAGAAGAATCCACTCCGGTAGGAACTAATGAAATTTCCGAAGGCAATGGAGAGAAAAGCCTGTGATTGCTTCACAGGCTTTATTCTAATTACGGGTAGATGAGATGGTGAAAAGGTTGGAAAGAATAGCTCATCTAAAAAGGTTTCAGAAAATTATTAATACGCTGGTTAAACATGGTTTTGGGCAGTTGGTGCACGATTTAGGTATAGAAGATATCACCAGGCACCTGCCTTTTCACCTGCAGCGCAAAGGGAGAAAAGATGTTAAAGAATTATCTAAAGCGGTAAGGTTCAGGATGGTTCTGGAAGAATTAGGCCCGACTTTTATAAAGTTTGGGCAGCTTTTAAGCACCCGTGCAGATGTTATTCCTCCGGATTATATTAATGAACTAAGGCGCCTTCAGGATCAGGTTTCACCTTTCTCTTTTTCTCAAGTTAAAGAAGTAGTCGAAAAGGAGTTAAAATATCCCCTGGATGTTCTCTTTGAAAATTTTAATGAGGTTCCCCTGGCTGCGGCCTCTATTGCACAGGTCCACAGGGCAATATTACCCGGAGGCCAAGAAGTTGCCGTTAAAGTTCAAAGACCGGATATTAAAAAGATCATAGCAGTTGATCTGGCTATTTTAGAGGAAATTGCCTTGTTGCTGGATAAATATACAGCCATAGGGAAAGTTTACAATTTTAGCGGTATAGTGGAGGAGTTTAGCCACATTTTAAACATGGAGTTAAATTTCTACCTGGAGGGACGCAACGCCGGGCGTTTTAAAAAAAACTTTTCCGGAGAAAAAAATGTTTATATTCCACACATATATTGGAGCTACACCACAAAAAAAATCCTGACCATGGAATATGTTGACGGGATAAAACTAAATAATAAAGAGGGCCTGATAAACGAGGGATTTTCAAGCAGAAAAATCGTTGAAAATTTAAGCAAGGTTTTTCTAAAGCAAATTTTATGGCATGGTTTTTTTCATGGAGATCCCCATCCCGGCAATATAGGAGTTTTAAGGGGAGAACAATTATATTTCCTGGATTTCGGTATTGCCGGTAATTTAAGTGAAGAACAACAGCAAAACCTCGGCAGGTTATTGATGGGTTTCCTTTCCAGAAATTTAGAACAGGTTTTAGACGCTATCATGAACCTGGGGATAATTTCTGATGTAACCGATAGAAAATATCTAAGAATGGAACTGGAGCGCTTACAGGAAAAATACTTTGATATTCCTCTTAAAGATATACACTTTGGCCAGGCTATGCACGAATTAATGGAAATTTGCTTTAAACAGCATATCCGGCTTCCAACGGAGTTTACGCTTCTTGCTAAAACATTTTTAACTTTGGAAGGTTTGATTTCTGAACTGGATCCTGGTTTTAGTATCGCTGAACTGGTAAAGCCCTTTGGTAAGGAATTTATACGCAACCAGTTTTCCAGGAAGAAAATCGCTTTTAACATCTATAAACATCTAAATAAATATTTGCATTTGCTGGAGATATTTCCGGAGCGCTTTATTTCAATCCTGGAGAAAGGAGCCGGGGGGAATGTAAAATTTAAAGTAGAAGTTGTGGAAACAGAGCACCTTCTGAACCGCCTTAACAATATGGTAAACAGGATCTCTTTCAGTATAGTTCTAGCCAGTATTATAGTCGGCCTTTGTTTAATGCTACAATTTACGGAGGTAACCTTATTCCGTCGTTTTCCCCTTGCGGAAATCGGGCTCATACTGGCAGCATTTATGGGTTTTTGGTGGTTATGGTCAATTATACGTTCGGGAAGACTATAATTGGAGGATAAAAAGCAAAGGAGGGTTTTCCGTTGCCCTGGATAATTTTTGCAGCAGTAATATGGCTCTTTATAATAATCTTTTTGCGTTTTCAGTTGGGAAAGTTTTGGAGTGCCGGTATCTGGGCGCTATTAGTTGGATATTTTCTCAACGAAATTTTCATAAATAATCAATTTTATACTTTTCAGGAATTGCTTTATCCGTTTCAAGGGCTCCCTATAGGTTACTTGATCGGCCTGGCAGGGATTGGCATAATAATAATGCGCTTCCTGCCTGAAGAGAAGATATGGCAACTGCCTTATTTAATCCTGTTTAGCCTGCTATTTACGGTGCTTGAATTTTTTGCGGTAGAACAAGGCTATCTTCTTTATTTTCAGTGGTCTATATATTATAGTTTTTTTTATAGATTAATTGCTTTTATTACCATTGCCTGGCTGAGCAACCTGACGATTACTCGCCGTAAAGGCTACTTTTTTAGATAGGGTGTTTAGGGATGAAGTTGATTGTTCTGGGAAGTTATGGCCCATTTCCTCCGGCAGGAGGTACATGTTCCGGCTACCTGTTGGAACACGAGGGGTTTTATGTTCTGCTGGATTGCGGTAACGGTGTTCTCAGCAGAATGCAGGAATTTATCACGGTTAGTAAACTGGGAGCAGTTATTGTTTCCCATCTTCACAGCGACCATATTTCGGATTTATTTATTTTACGTTATGCCCTGCAAATGGAGATGGAACAGGGTTCCAGAAATACGCCATTATTGGTAATTGCTCCTGAAGAACCCCATGAAGAATTTTTAAGGCTTTCTTATAAAAACGTTTACAGAATTGAACCAATTATCGAAGATAAAATAATAGATGTCGGCCCGTTCCGCTTTTCTTTTAAAAGGACGATTCATGCCGTTCCCTGTTTTGCCATAGCTGTTTATCTCGGGGAATTCAAGAAACTTGTTTATTCTGCCGATACAGAGTTTTTCCCTGAATTTGTCCCTTTTGCCTGCAACGCTCCACTTTTGTTATGTGAATCTAACTTTTTAACTGAAGACCTGTTAAAAGGGTCAAAAAATCATTTGAGCGCCTTTCAGGCAGCAAGTTTAGCCCGTGAGGCCGGGGTACAAAGACTTTTACTAACACACTTACCGCCTTTTAGAAACAAAATAAATTACTTAGAAGAGGCTTCCAGTATCTTCGGCGCTGTAACCGTAGCCGAAGAGGGAAAGGTATATGATATTGAAAGGCTGGGATAATTAAGAAATGAAAGGCTGGGTTCTTCTAACCATAAAATACGACCCTGTTACTGCTTCTTTGCTGGAGGGAAGGTTAAAAGAAGATAATATTCCCGTGGTAATGAAAAGGGAGGCAGCAGGAAGTATTTACAGTCTGACTACCGGCCCCCTGGCAGAAATTGAAATATATGTACCACATTCGAAATTAAAAGAAGCGCGCATGTTATTAGACAAAATAGAAGGTGATAATAATTGCTAATAATTACCTTGATCACATAAAGGAAAGTTTTAGCATTAAATTTTCTTTAAGTATGGAAGGAAAATGTTATTTTTTTGACGAAATCTTAAAGAAAAAAAGTAGGAGGGAATAAATTAGTTATGGCCTTATCAGTATGTCCTAAATGTGAAAACCACAATTTTGAGATGGTGGAAGTAGAGCCAGAAAACTGGAGGTTTAAGATAATGTTTGTGCAGTGTACATCCTGTGGGACGGTTGTGGGGACTATGGACTATTTCAATCTAAGCACTTTAATCCATGAACTAGAAGAAAAGGTGGAAATCATCGAAACTAAGCTGGAAGATATAGAATATGAAATTGGAAAGATAAAGAATAATAAGAAGTAATAAATTTATACATGATCTTATTTCATTTTTTATAAAGTCTTTTTAAAGTTTAGAGAACCCCTTTTGCTAGGCAGCAAGGGGTTCTTTTTTGTTGATTATAGATTATTTTCGGGTAAGCTTAGGATTCCACCTTTCTTGTATAAAGATAACACATACAGTATAATTTAGAATAAAAGGGCTACAAACAGAGAGAGGATCACTGTTTAATGGAAAACTTCAAAATAAACACGAAAAAATATCATATTTCTACTTACGGATGCCAAATGAACGTTTATGATTCCGAAGTACTGTCTGGATACCTGGAAAATATGGGTTTTATGCCTACGGAAAAAGAAGAAGATGCCGATGTCTTAATCATAAATACCTGTGCTGTCAGGAAAAAAGCGGAAGAAAAAGTATTCAGCCTGTTGGGTAAATTAAGACCGTTAAAAAAGAAAAACCCCGGAATATTAATAGTGCTTTGGGGGTGTATGGTTCAACAGGAAAGCATAGCACAAAAAGTAAAAGAAAGGTACGGGTTTGTAGATTTGGTTGCCGGAACTCATTCTCTGGGACGTTTTCCTGATCTGCTGGAAAAAGCCCGCGTCTCACCCAGAACAGTGCTGGATCTTGAAATAGGGGAGGAAAGAGAACATCTTCCCATTAAACGGGGTCATCAAATTAAAGCCTGGGTTCCCATAAGTCATGGCTGTAATAACTTCTGTTCTTACTGTATCGTCCCTTATGTCCGGGGACCGGAAAAAAGCCGGCCGCCCCAAAATATCATAAATGAAGTAAGAGAACTTGTAAACGATGGGTACAGGGAAATCACCCTGCTGGGACAAAATGTTAACTCGTACGGTAAGGATTTAGAGCAGGAAATAAGCTTTGCAGACCTGTTGAACACCCTGGACCGTCTTGAAGGCCGCTTTCATATACGGTACATGACTTCCCACCCCCGTGATTTTTCTGAAAAATTAATCCGTACCATCCAACAGAGCCAAAAAATATGCGAGCATTTTCACCTGCCCTTACAATCGGGAAGCAACAAAGTACTTAAGTTAATGAACCGCGGATATACCCGGGAATATTATCTGGAGTTGGTAGCTAAAATCAGGGATCTGGTACAAAACAGTGCAGTTACTACGGATATTATTACCGGTTTTCCCGGTGAAGAGGAAAAAGACTTTGAAGAAACACTTGATATGTTGGAAAAAGTGAGATTCGATGCGGCTTATACCTTTGTCTATTCTCCCAGAAAAGGAACGAAGGCTACAGAAATGGAGGGGCAAGTTACTTCAGATATTAAAAAGAAAAGGATTATTATACTTAACGAGCTGCAAAGCAGGATTAGCATGGAAGTAAACCAGCAGCTTCTCGGAACAGAACAGGTAGTTCTGGTTGAAGGGAGAAGCAAAACAGACCCCAATGTGTACACAGGGAGAACCAGGACCAATAAAATTGTTCATTTCTCCACCAGTGAAAAAAACCTGTTGGGAATGCTGGTTAATGTTGACATAACAGAAGCCAAATCCTGGACTTTAACAGGAAATTATAAAAATATATCATAAGGCTATAAAGGTCCTTAAACTTTTATGATAATACCTGCTTTCAGGGAATAAGGGTTGACGAACAATAACAAATGTTATATATTCAAAATGGATATTATTTATTATTTAACAATAATTGGGGGATAGAGATGCAGACCATTGAAGAAATCCTGAGGGCTAAAAAGATCAAAGTAACTCCCCAGAGGATGGCTGTTTATTCGATTTTAAAAAAAACCGATTCACACCCTAATGTGGAAATGATTTACCAAAAATTAAAGCCTGATTATCCAGCAATGAGCCTGGCAACTATCTATAAAACCGTAGATGTACTTAAGAAAGTAGGTTTAATACAGGAGTTAAGTGTTGGGGAAGGCGGGTTACGCTATGATGCTAAAATAAGGCCTCATTCACACGTTTATTGTGAAATTTGTGGCAAGGTCGATGATGTCGAGCAATATCCTCTTAATGAGCTTCAAGACCGTTTTCTACTGGAGAAAGTTAAGAATGAAACAGGGTATGACGTTTCCATTGTTCAGCTGTATTTTTTTGGTAAATGCCCCCAGTGCAGCATCAACAAAGAAACCAAAGCCCGGGGAGCATGATCTGCCGCTTAAAGAGATTATTTTCATACTTAGATTGTTTTCATACTTAGAGAATTTTAAGGGAACCTGTCCAATTTAGTTGTCAGGTTCTTTTTTCGTTATATCCAACTATGTTATAATTAATCCAGTATCAAGAAATATTCGTCTAAAAGATTTATTATGCTCCGAGGTGAGATTATTGACCAGGTTAACACCCATGATGCAGCAATTTACAGAAATTAAAAATGAATATCCCGACGCCATTCTTTTTTTTCGGGTTGGTGATTTTTATGAAACATTTTATGACGATGCCGTAACCGCTTCACGTGAACTCGAGATTGCCTTAACAAGCAGGGACGGGAATAAAGAGGATGCCGTACCCCTGGCAGGTGTTCCGCACCACGCAGTGCAAAATTATATTGCCAGGCTTTTGGAAAAAGGTTATAAGGTTGCTATCTGTGATCAGGTGGAAGAAGCCAGCCAGGCTAAAGGGCTTGTAAAAAGGGAAGTCACCCGCATCATAACACCAGGAACAATAGTAGAGGACAATCTTTTACAGAAAGATCGTAACAATTACCTGGCTGCTATCAGCAAAGACAGGAATGAAAACTCCTTTGGTCTTACCTTTGTAGACATTTCTACGGGTGAGTTCCAGGTTTTTTACTTTAACGAAGAAAGGGCAGCAGATAAAGTCTTTGATAAAATTTACTTTTTAAAACCGACGGAAGTAATTATTGATGAATTTGTAGAAGATGATACCTGTTGTAAATTTCATTTGCAAAAGCAAAAGGAACTTTTTCTTATCAACAAAAGAAAAGGATTCTCAGATAACAATGAACCTTTGTTTACCCTAAAAAAACATTTTAACGATACAATATTAATAAATTCTGGTATAACAGGTAATCAGCCTGCCATTATTTCAGCTGCTCTAGCCCTGGAATATGTTAAAAACATGCAGAAGGTATCACTAGGAGCCTGCCCGAAAATATGCAATAAATTATGGATAGGATGTAAATATATGGATTACAGATTAACTTAAATGCTAATTATGCACTGTATTTAACG
>QZJM01000073.1 GCA_003605065.1 Dethiobacter sp.
CAAAGAGCTATTTGTTAATTTATTGTAATAATGGTATTTCATGCTATTTTGCTAACTCTCACTTTAAAAAGCATCCTGGAGACTTTCTGAAAGTACTTAATAGATTATATGGATACCCGTGATTCATCCCCAAAAAGCAGGCAAAAAATATGATCCATTTTGCCAAATACTCCCAAGCTAATCTTCTTAGAGATGATCACATTATGCTTTCAAGCTATAAATATCTTAACCAAATATTAAGCATCTATTCACTTCGGGTAAAAAAGCTTTTATTTTACTAAAATTAGAAGTTTCAGGTGCTTACACAGTTGCTTTTTCCAAAAAGGCATGGTAAAATTAAGCCTGGTATTTCAAATCAGGAGGTGAAATGATGCCCAATACTAAGTCAGCTTTTAAACGTATGAAGCAATCGCTTTTAAGACGCCAGCGTAACCGCGGAGTTAAGTCCCATTTAAAAAATGCAGTACAGACATTTCATGTTTCCCTGAAGGAACAAGACCTGCAAAAAGCACGGCAGACCTATGCTGCGGCCAGCAGTGTTATTGATAAAGCAGTATCAAAAGGTGTTATACACAAAAATACCGGGGCCAGAAAAAAATCGCGCCTGGCCAAACAGTTAAATGAGCTGGTCAGCTAAAAATAATAGGCATTAGTATTTGACACTGAGCGGGCTCTAAGAGCTCGCATCTTTATTCCCTTTTTAAAAATTTAGGTACTACCGCAAAAAATAGCCCCCTTTAGCAAGGAGGCGTTTTTGTTCCAGCCTTATTTTTCTTCCATATCCGTACAGGTTTGCTTTCCTCTTTCCCATAAAGAGGAGGAACAGCCGTCACAGTCCATACATTTTTCCAATAAATTCATATTACAGCGCGGGCAACGGACTAATTGTTCCCCGGAAAAAATATACCCGCAGCGGGGGCACTTCCTGGGCTTTGCTTTATTCACCACAATGCCTCCTTTTCCCGGAAAAATCTTAGATAATAATTCTTGCTAAAATCCCGCCGCTTAAAAAAGCGATCATGAAAGATCCTATCCAGATTAGCAAACCGTCCTTTAAGCCCCGCTCCTTGAAAATTATCAGGATCGATGCTATACAGGGGACGAAAAGAGTTATCGCTACCAGAGAAACCAGGGTTTGCCCAGGGCTCATCTGCAGGGAATACAGACCTGCTGCCCCAAAATCCCGGCGGACTATACCCATTATGAAGGCTGTGGAAGCTGCCTCAGGTAGTTTCATCCAGCCGTTAACCAGAGGACTCAAAAATTTCTGGATGGCAAGCAGCGATCCTGAAATATTTAGCAGGCTGATTAAGAGCGCTCCCAGGGCAAATAGTGGCAGGGCTTCTTTCAAAAAATGGATAGTACGATTATAGGTTTTTTTGAAGACATTTTTCAGGCGGGGCAAACGCATGTGAGGCAAATCCATCAACAGGTCAGTAGAGCGACCCGGTATAAACTTCTCCATCACCACCCCCAGGCCGATAAAAACAAGAGCTATTACCGCCAGGTAAAGGGTCAGGTATCCCAGACCCAGGGGAGAAACCATACCGAAAATTACACCCAACTGGGCTGAGCAGGGAATGGCTATGCCCAGAAGAGCGGTCGCTATAATTCGTTCCCTGCTGGATCCCAGTATGCGGGTAGTAATGGTGGCCATGGTCACACAGCCGAGACCCAGGATTATAGGAATAATCGCCCTCCCGTTAAGTCCCATTTTCACCAGGATCCTGTCCGTAAGAGTGGCTATCCTGGGAAGATAACCTGAATCCTCCATAACGGAAAGGCTGAAATAAAAACCGGCTACCAGGGGCATAAGCAATCCCAAAAGATAAACTGCCGTCATGGTCAGGATGCCATACTCGCCGGCCAGGATATAGCCGGTGACAGTTCTCAGGGAAAAAATCCTGTCCACAAGATTTTCCATGAAAGGACGATAGTACCCTTCCATAATAACCTCTTCCGTAAATTCAACTATGACCTGGGCAATAAAGACCCCAATAAAATAATACATGACTGCCAGGCTTAACAAAAGAGCCGGAACCCCGGGGAAAGGCCGCAGCAAAAGATGCCCCAGGCGGGCAGCAAAAGTAGCCCCTTCCAGCCCTTCCCTGACTACCTTTCCGGCTATTTCGTTTACCCACAGGCGGCGTTTCAGGTACAGCTCCTCCTGTCCCCTGTGGGCTTGGGGTATGGGGCCTGAAGGCTCTACCAGTGGATCTTCTTCCAGGTAGAGCAAAGCCTCTCCTGCATTGGGGAAGAAACCTTTAACAGATGCAAGCATATCCATAATTTCCGGAACCTTATGGCCGGCCCTGGCCTTATCCAGGGATTTTAATACTTCGGCCATACCCTTACCCTCTACCGCTACCGTGGGTATTACGGGAACGCCAAAATACTCCTCCAGAGCTTGTACATCAATTTCTACCCCCTGCTGCCTGGCTTCATCCATCATGTTTAAAGCTATAATCATAGGAATATCCATATCGATGAGCTGCTGTGTTAAGAAAAGGTCTCTCTCCAGGTGCAGGGCATCAACAATGTTAATAACTACATCAGCCTGTAAAATCATCTCCCGGGCCACTTTTTCTTCATCATTAAATGATGAAACCCCGTAAATTCCCGGCGTATCTATAAGCACATCGCTACCCAGAGAACTGTAACTTATATCAACAGTAGTACCGGGGAAATTGGATACCTCTACATAACGATTCGTTAAGGCATTAAAAAAAACCGACTTTCCCACATTGGGATTGCCGACAAGGACAATTTTTTTGGCTTTAGCAGGAATTTTAAAATTTTTTGTCAATTCAATTATTCCCATAGGTACCTCCGTTTATTAAATATGTAAGTGCAGCAGGGGTTAAAACAAAGGAGCTTGTTAAATTCTAGGTTCAACTATAATACGCTGTGCAAGCCTCCTGCCTACAGCCAGTTCCTGCCTGCCCTTACGGATTACTACCGGACCATAAGGCAGTTTCTCTGCACAAGTCACCTCTGCTCCTTTCATTACCCCGAAACGAATGGCTTTCATTCTCATTTCAGGATCGGTTATATCCCGAACAACCAGTTTTTCTCCTTTTTTTGCCTGTTCCAGTGTCATCATTTTTTTCCTCCCGTCTATAAGATTTGCTTTATACTATACTTTAAGATTAATATTCATTCTCAATTTAATTTTTAAAAAATACTGAGATATGTTCTCATTATCATTTTATAGTACCCGATTCCCTCTTGTCAATACATTTTTAAATAGAACAAGATATTTAAAGCAAACACCGGCAGGTCAAAGCTTAGTGCTCTAAAACATAATTACGGTGACGTATCATCTTTTTTGAGCTTTCGTTAATGCAAGCTTTTGTTGGGTCTTTTGTATATTAAAAATCGTAATCGTATTTATGTTAGGGAGTACTTAGGTTCAGCAGGAGAGGTTCATGCTTCTAGCTGTAAGTCGTAAGATAAGCTGTTCCAGCGCATCACTTGCTTCATACCGGCCGGTCTTTATGTTTAAATCTGTTTCTTTAAGTTGAACAATAATGCTGGCCAAAGTATGCCGGTTATAACTTTCCACCTGTTTTGCCAGCTCTCTGGCTACGAAGGGCTGCACTTTTAAAGAAGCTGTTATTTCCCGCTGCGGCAAACCCTTTTCCTGTAATGTTAAAAACTGGTATAACAGGCGAAACTGCCGGGCAATCATGGCCAGCATAACCAGCGGAGGTTCATTCTGCCGGCGCATCTTATGAAGATGGAATAAAGCTTCTTTAACATTTTTTTGTCCTATGGCCTCTACCAGGCTGAAAATGTTTCCCTGACGGCTTTCGGGAACCAGGTATTGAACCAGTGCACGCGACACAATTCTCTCTCCAGCCATATATGTAGTTATTTTTTCCATCTCTCTTTTCAACAGGTAAAGGTTTTCTCCCACCCGTTCCACAAGTTCATGAAGAGCTTCCTCCTCTACCTGTTTTTTTACCAGAGAAAATTCATCTCTGATCCATTTCTTCAAGACAACTCCTTTTAAAGAAGTAAACTCTACAAGCAGCTCTTTTTCTGCTATAATTTTTACTAATTTTTTACGCTTGTCCACATCCTGAACAGAAAAAATAATAATGGAGTCAGTTATTTTCCCCTTTAAAAAAGCAAGCAGTTTTTCTTCACCCGCATGCTCATTTCCCGGATGCCGGGCCGCAGGAGATTGTTTCTCTTCCCCGGCGGCAGCGGCCTTTTTTTTAGAAGCAGAGAAGTATGGGGGGTTAGAAACCAGCAACAGTCTGCCTCCGGAGAAAAGGGTGGATTGCTTTACATTAAACATAAGCTCCGGGAGGCTTTGCTGCAGCCCGTCTATTCGTTCTAAAAAAAACGGTTTTCCTCTTTGTTCCAGGTAATTTAAAAGTTTCTGCAGGAATTCTTCTTTAAGATAATCCTCGGGACCGCTTAAAAGATAAAGGGGATAAATTCTGCCTTTTTCTAGCTGCATCCTGGCCTGGTAATAATCCACCTCAACCTGTCCTTTCTAAACCTTAGAAGCTGTTATCTTTAATATTACCGCAGAACCAGGCACTTGGCAAGAACAGTCCGGGCAGTTGAAACCGGCGTAGTTTTGTCACATCGGATCAGGGTTCGCAAAATCCACGGTTAGAACCTCATTCCGAGGGTGTCGAATTGGTCAGTTCTGTTCTGCTGGTACTAATTTTTGCACCACTGGCCAACCCGTCTTTCTTCCAGCCGGGAACAATACATACCGGACCAGACAGGGGAAATTCTTTCCATTCCTTTTCCCCAGGGGCGGGTTTTACAACGGGATCGTAAAGGTAACCGGGAACTTCCAAACCCAAATCCCTGTAAACCATCATCAGGTGTTTGCGGAAAAGAGCCTCAAAAGGTGCTGCCAGGTAGTAAGGCATGCTATCCACCCACCAGGCAAAATCACTCCCCTCCGCTTTAAAAATATTTTTAAGAGCCTTATCAATTTTTACTTTATCAGCTTCAATTTCTCGCTCTTCATATTTTTGGACCGTTTCCCTGGCCTCCAGGAGATAATTCCACAAGGTGTTCTTATTTTCCGTACCGATCCAGCGTGTAAGACTGTGGTCCACCCACGATCCCGTTGCCAAGTGAGTTATACGCCGTTTAGGAGGATTTTCCTCCAAAAATTCGCCCACAGTTACCGCCTTTAGGTATGGATCTGCAGAGATCCCCCGGTAAAGGTTATGCAAAAACTCCGTTTTATCCTCGGTATACCATTCCCAGGCATTTTCACCATCCAGGGCAATGGTTACCAGGAAATTATCGGGGTTTTTTCCCAGGTTTTCCCTGATTTTATGCAGGCGGTGTATCAGATCTTCAGCCGCATGCCTGCCAGACATATGCTGGTAAACAAAACCAATGCGGTCTGAAAGATGATGATCCCGAAATACGACGGGCATTTCGGCTCCTTCGGCGCTAACCAGATAAGGCCTGTATAGGACATCCGAATTAAGAACATGCCCATATCCATCCCTGTAAATCTCCACGTCCATGGATTTGGCAAGAATTTGCTCATCGGATATCGTCCAGTTGAAGCCCTCATCAGCAATAAGAGAAATCATTTCGGGGCTTACAGCCTGCTCAGGCGGCCAGAAACCCCGCGGCTCCTCGCCAAAAAGCTGCCTGCATTGGCTCACGGCCATTTTTACCTGGGTCCTGGCATCCTCTTCAAATCTAAAACGGCGAGGCAGTGAAAGTCCGGGAGTAGCCCGCAGGGCCGAGTGATTATCTACCAAAAGAGGCATAATGGGATGATAATAAGCAGTGGTAATAATTTCAATCTGCCCCTTTTGCTGCAGACAGCGGTGTTCGGGGATAACTTTTTCCAAGATTGCAAGCTGCTGCTTCATTAATTCATCCTTTTCACCCTCCGTAAAATTACGCCCCTTATTTATTAATTCGTTAAAAAAAGAGTTCTTGTAGCGCAATTCGGGATCTATCCAGACCAGATTAAACCATACCTGCAGATCCAGGTAGTCCTGAATAGCAAATTTCTCCATACCTGTTTCCATTTCTCCTGGTTCTGTTCTCATTCCCTGTCTCTCCAAAAGCTGCCGGTAAAATGGATAGCGACAGATTACCTTATCCCATTGAATATCAAAATAATGCTGCAGAATAAATTTCTTATCGGCCTCGTTAAGGTCCCTGGCTTTTTTCATAACCTTAAGATAATAATCAACGGCATCGTGTTGAAGGTAAACCTCGATCTGTTCCAGAAGGGATGGGCTCAGGCTGAAAGTCTGTTTAATTTCAGGATAATTTTCCAGAATTGCCGCCATCTGGTAGTAATCCTTGGCAGCATGGAGCCTTACCCAAGGCATAATGAATTCCCCACGCTCAACATCCAGATAGTAGGGTTGATGCTGGTTCCAGACAAAAGCAACATAAAGGACTTTATGCGGCAATTTTTCTCCTCCTCAGGAATTTATTGCCAGTTCAATAGTCAGGGAGCTGTTCGATTGTGAATCTAAAAAGATATCCCAGTTGGGGACAATTACAGATTGCTGGTAAACCCGCTCCAGGCCCCCTTCTGACTGAGAAACTGTCTCTACCGGAAAACGCCACAACCTGGCCGGGAGTGAAAAACGAAGAGATACGGCCAGTTTCCTCCACTCGTCGAATATAAACAACTCCTGAACTTCTTCCTCTATTCCTGTACTGGCAAGGTGGGGTTGTTCGAGCTTACGTCCGGGAATATGATAGTAACGATCAGGAGCATAACCGGCCAAAAAAGCGAGGTTAAACTCTACACCAAACTTAAATGTAGAGGTGTTGGTTCCCAGGTTTTGTAAATTATAAGTTACCTGTATTACATTAGATGAAGCTTTTAAAGAAACCCCCTTTTGAAAGTATAATTCTCCCTGTTCTTCAACAGTTCCCCTGCGGGTAAAGGTAGCTATGGCCTGACCGTGGTCATGCTCCAGCGCAGCACGGTACGGCTCCAGTAAAAAATCGCCTATTTCATTGTATTCTCCCTTACTAAAAGCATCCAGGTCCAACTCTAAAGGTAAAATGTGATCCATTAAGGCGCCGCGGGGATAACGATCATAGATTAGATATTCCTGGAGACCATCTTCTTTGACGGAAAATCCCTTGTGTATTGTTTTAACTCCATTATCTTCATTTTTTATATTTAGATCCTGCTTTAGCAGATCGTCATGATAGGGTTCCGGCCTTCTGGTAAGGGTATCAAGAAGATTAACAGCCGCAGGGCGATAGGAAAGCTCCCAAAGGCTGCCTCCCTGGTGAGGAGATAAGAGCAGCCCAAAATATTCGTTATTGAGGACTATCTCCTGAAAACCATCATAATCCCGGTCTTCAACTTTAATTTCCAACCAATTGTCATTATGGTATGTTTCCCTGACAATTATATTTTCCGCTTTAATAAGATTTTCATAAACGGCCGCTCTCAGGAAATTGAGGTAAAGTCCGCCAAATACGCCATGCCAGTATGCACAATTGCACTGTGAGGCCCAGATCAAATCCCTGGCCCTATGACGGGCCGCTCTACGAGGAACTTGCTCCAGCCTTTTTCTTACCGCCAGCATTTTTTTATGCATGCGGTTGCTTTCGGGATAGCGTACCAGGAAATTTCGCCAGAAACCGCCGGCCCACTTTTTCATCTCTCTGTAGGAAGCAGCAGGAAGGTAGATTCTGCCTCTGGGAGGGTAATTCTCCATAAAGTCACTGAATGTCGTCGTCCTGAGCCAGTCTTCATTATCGACTAAAAGGCGGAAAAATTCCTCTAACCACCCCTGTTCATAAACATGTGCCTTTGTCCCCGGCCAGACGCCAAACTTTTCACCGTCATCGGCCAAAACAGCAACAGCCCCTCCGCCTTTTGCGGCCAGCCGGGAGAGATATTCAATCGTCTTATCGGCCTTTTCAAAAGGAATAAGGTAACGGAGTTTTTCACTGATGGGGAATATATTTAAAGGATAACCCTGTTCTTCTGTTAAGTAGTAACCTGCCAATTCCTCACTTTTCATGCCGAGCTCCTGGAAATGGGCATCATCAACAACCACATACCGGATTCCCGCCTGGCAGAGGGGGTGAGCCAGGTGTGGTTCCCAGATACGCTCCGTAAGCCACATTCCCCTGACCCTGGCACCCAACCTGTCATTCAGAAAGCGGGTTAGTTTAAGGATTTGCCCTCTCTTATCGCTATCAGGAATAATGGGTAGGATAGGCTCATAGTAACTCCCGCCCATGATCTCTACCTGCCCTCTCCGGACCATTTCACGCAGGGTAAGAAGAAAAGAAGGTTTGTTCTTTTCAATCCAATCCAGCAAAATCCCGGAATAGTGAAGGACCGCCTTTATGGAAGGGTAGCGGTAAAGAATTTCTATAAAAGGGGCATAAGCCTCTTCAAAGGCCGAAGAAAAGACCTCCGGCAAATTACCTACGGGTTGATGGTTATGCAGGGCTAAAATGAAAGAGATTTGCTGTTTCCCGGACCCTTCTTCTTTTTTTTCTTGTTCTATTTCTAAAGCAGGACCTTTATCAATAAACATGATTCCTCCACCTCTTTTTATTTATAACTTTCCACATTTACTTTTTGTTCTCTTAAAAACTTAGCAGCTTCTTCCGGTTTGGAAACATTAATATATGTACCGGTAGCCATTTCCAGGCCTGCTACGATTGTCAGTTTCGGGATAATTTCCATATGCCAGTGATAATATGACAGGGGTTCGCTCCGCAAAGGAGCTAAATGTAAGTATAGATTGTAAGGAGGGTCTTCCAGTTTTTGAGAGAGCTTTGAAAGAAAACCTTTAAGTACCGGTACCAGCTTTGCTTCCCAGTTGTCCTGGCTTACTTCCAGGGAAGAGGCATGCCCCCGCGGCGCAATCCAGGTTGTGAAAGGAAGGGGGGCAGCAAAGGGTATAAAAGCCAGGAAAGAATCATTTTCCAGCACAACCCTGTCTCCCATTTTTTCTTCCTCTTCCAGGAGAGTGCAGAGAAGACATCTTCCTTCTTCCTCATAATAATCGCGGCAGCGCCTGTATTCTATATCCAGAAGGGGGGGGGTAAAAGGTAAAGCTAAAAGCTGGCAGTGGGGGTGTTCAATGGAAGCCCCTGCTTCCCGCAGGTGATTGCGGAAAATCTGCACATATTTCAACTTGGGATCGCCGGCAAGTGATACAAGGCGCTCTTCAAATGATTTGAGTACCAGTGCCAGCTCATAATCATTCAAGTCCGGCAGGTGGCGGTTGTGCTCCGGAGTTTCGATAATCACTTCATGGACACCATACCCCTGGCAGCTTTCAAAAAAATTACCTATAAAAAGACCCTCCCCGTTATCACTTTGCTCCAGTGCAGGGAATTTATTGGGAATAACCCGTAGAGACCACCCCGGCGTATCGGCTTTGGGTGATTCATCACGGTAGGCCAGCACTTCAGGAGGTGTCATGTGTTCATTTCCGTAACAAAAAGGGCAATTATCTACTCTTGCAGGAGAGGGCGCTTTTTTTTCTTTTTTCTGCGGAGCAAAAGTTTCCGGACGGCGAGCCCGGTCAGTAGCAATAATCACCCATTCTCCTGTCAATGGTTCCTGCCGCAAAATAGGCATTTTATCATCCACCTTTTTCTTTCAATTAATAAGGTTCAGCGTAACTTACAAAGGGCAGCTTAATGGTGGCCATATTTTTGTAAACCTGAATGTATCTCTCCGCCGCTTTGTCCCAGTTGAAATTTTTGATAACATGCTCCCTGCCCCTGCGGCGCATTTTATCCAGCTGCTGAAACTGATCATTCAAAAGTGATATCTGGGTCATCTCTACCATAGCCCTGGCCAGGGCTACAGAATTACGGGGCGGCACAAGCCTTCCCGTACTTTCTTCGGGGAAGTCGTGGAGATCAAGTATGGTGTCATTAATTCCACCAACCCGTGAGCCAATAGGTATACATTCCATGCACATCGCTTCTAACTGTACCAGGCCGAAGGGTTCAAAATTGGATGGTACCAGGCAGAAATCTGAAGCGCCATAATATTCCCTGGTTGTTTCCCTTCCCAGGTAAGCTATGATTGTTTTCATATTTTCGGGAAATTGATGTTCCAGGCGCCTGGCCTCATTCTCCAGGTGATGATCACCGGACCCCAGAAGTATTAAACGCATTTTTTCTTTAACCTGGTCCGAACCGGGTACTTCTCCGGTCATGATCATTTCAAAAGCTTTTAATAAGACATCGATACCCTTCTGCTCAGCATCCAGTCGTCCCACGTTAAAAAATAAAATTCCATCATCCAGGCCATTTTCTTTCAATATTAACTTTCTCCGCTCTTTTCTGGAAAGATTAGCATGCTCTAGAAGTTCCGGATTCCAGAACTCCGAGTCAGTACCGTTCCAGACATAAGTGGTTTTTCCCTCAAAAGTGCTGAAGAAAGTGCGCCATTCTTCATTTAAATAAGAGTAGCTTACAGTAGTTAGATAATCGCTATGATGGCCGCCAAATTTTTCAATGTTGAACATGTCTCCTTCCAGGTAGCGGGTATCAACCAGTTCACTTAAATTGACCTCATTAAGCTCGTGAACGGAAATACGTTCCCGGCAGAGACGGTGAATGGTAAATACAAAGGGTATTTTGAAATATTTTTTAACCAACCCTCCGGCAAAAACACAATGCCAGTCGTTAATGTGAATCACGTCAGGCTTTTGTTGTTCCTTTTTAAGCATAATATTTATTAAACCGGGCACAGCTTTGGTAAAATGAACCATTTTGGCAATGAACATATCCCGGGGCTGGTAAACCTGTTGATGATCCAGTACCTCATTACTGAAAAGAAAAATACGAACCCCTTTCCTTTCCGTGTTATAAACAGTAACGGGGAAAATTCTGTCTCCCACCATGATACGAAAATCACAATACTTTACAGGCTTATGGGTGAAACTTCCATCATCATCCTGGAGAAGGCCGTGAGCAGGCATAAAAATCATTACATTTTCCCTTTTGCTCAGAGCTTCTCCCAGAGAAGTAACAGCCTCGGCCAAACCTCCAACTCTAACGGGCAAATGCTCAAAAGTGGCCATACTTATAAGCATTGGCAACCTTCCTTTCTTTATTTCTTAAGCAAATTTAGGTTGCCCTGTAGCTTTCTTTTTATACAATATGTCCTTTCAGGCTATAATAATTCTCGTGTAGGGTATAATAGCTTCAAAAGAAAGAGGTGGAAATAATAATGCATCCTTCCGGCAAGGACTATTTGGATGGAGGAGAAAATTTACCGTTATATTATGGAGGAGATCGCCTGGTTCTTCTTCCCCGGGATCCTTACTGGCTGTACGCTTACTGGGAAATCAGCCTTCCCACCAGGCCGTTTTTAGAATCTGCAGCTCAGAAAAACTGGGAATCACTTGATCTTGTTCTAAGAACACACCGTTTTAATCCGGAGAAAAATGAGGAAGAAAGTCATTTTGATATTCAAATCCCGCCTTCTTCCGATAACTGGTATATAAAAGCCGGCGTTCCCAACAAAAAATACCGGGTAGAACTGGGATGTCTGCTGCCTGAAAAGAACTTTAAAACGGTTTTAGTTTCTAATGTGGTCACTACACCCAGAGACAGCCTTAGTGATATTATAGACGAAAACTGGCGTTTACCGGATTGGCAGGCACGTCGCCTATACTGGCGAATTGCCCGTGGTAATTTAAGTTCTATGGAGATGATGAAGCGGGGTTTACAACAGGTTAAATAAGTGCCGTGATGTCAAGCATATTACTATGACCATCGTTTAAGAAAACTCCTCTAATAAAATTCCATACTTTAAAATACTTTAATAAGTGATTTTTAGGGAAGGTAGGTTAATAAAATGGTTAAAGGTTACCTGGCTTTAATTTTTCACTCTCACTTACCCTATGTACGCCATCCTGAATATAAGCAGTCCCTTGAGGAAAAATGGTTTTTTGAAGCCATAACTGAATGCTACATACCTCTGATCAGAGTCTTCCAGGGGCTGGATCAAGATAACATTAATTATTCCGTTACTTTTTCCCTTTCACCCACCCTGTTGGCCATGCTGGAAGACCCCTTTTTGCAGGAACGCTATGCTGAGTATCTTTCCAGGCTGCAGCAACTGGCCCGCAAAGAGGAAGAAAGAACGGCAACAGACCCTGTTTTTCTTCCTTTAGCCCGCATGTATCGCGAAAGACTTGATTTTACCTCTTATCTATTTAACGAAAAATACGGGAGGCGCCTGGTAGAAGCCTTCAAAGAGCTGCAAAAAGGGGGTCACGTAGAGCTAATTACTTCGGCAGCAACCCACGGCTATCTACCACTGCTGGGAATACAAAAAGAAACTATCTATGCCCAGATCGCTGCCGGTGTTGAATATTATCAAATGATTTTCGGTAATGTTCCCAAAGGAATTTGGCTTCCCGAATGTGGCTATGACCCGGGTATGGAAGAAATCCTGAGCGAGCTAGGTCTTTATTACTTTATTACAGCTACACACGGCGTTCTTTATGCTTCCCCAAGGCCAAAGTATGGAGTTTACAGTCCCATACTTACTCCCGGGGGCCTGGCTGCTTTCGGCAGGGATCCCGAAACATCACACCAGGTATGGAGCTCCAAGGAGGGTTATCCCGGCGATTACAACTACAGGGAGTTTTACCGGGATATAGGTTATGACCTCAACCTTGACTATATCGGGGAATTTCTTCATCCCGCCGGAATGAGAAGCAATACTGGTTTTAAGTATTACAGTATTACAGAACCTACAAATCATAAAGAGCCGTACAACATAGAGTGGGCTGCAGGCAAAGCCCGTGAACATGCCGGGAACTTTATCTTCAACCGGGAAAAACAGGTGGAATACTACGGGGAGATCATGGATCGTCCCCCCCTGGTAGTAGCACCCTATGATTCTGAATTATTCGGTCACTGGTGGTTTGAAGGACCTTTGTGGATAGACAATCTATGCCGTTTGATAGCAGAAAACCAGCATATTGAGATGATTACCCCGGGGAAATACCTGGAACTGGGGTATCCCCTGCAGCTTTCCACCCCTAACCCTTCCAGCTGGGGAGATAAGGGCTACCATGAAGTATGGCTCAATGGAAAAAATGATTGGTTATACCGACACCTGCACACAGCGGCAGAGAAAATGATCTCGCTGGCTACCAACTTTCCCAGGGCCGGGGACACATTAAAAGATGCCTTGAACCAGGCTGCCAGAGAATTACTGCTGGCTCAGAGCAGTGACTGGCCCTTTATCATAACATCAGGTACCATGGATATGTATGCCAAAGCCAGGGTTACCAGCCATTTAGTCCGTTTTCTAAAGCTGGAAAGACAAATATGGGAAAACAACATAGATCTATCCTGGCTGCGCCACCTGGAAGCCACCGACAACCTTTTCCCACACCTGGATTACCGTTTATTCCAGAGTCTTAATGAAACAGTACCCGTCGAGAAAGATAAACTTACAGGTGTAATTTAAAAAACAACTTTAAAACTCAAATTCTATAAAAATAATTCATCAAGTATTGTCCAATTATTTTAAAATTGTCTCTCTGGATGGTTAATATTCGGGTGGTAAATTTAATAATTCAGCATAAGTAAAAACAGGACCGTCTTTACAGACATATTTGTCACCTATATTGCACCGACCGCATTTTCCTACACCACATTTCATCCTTTTCTGCGAAAACAACACGCCGCCTTTTCTCCACTTCTTTCTCTTCGCCCGGACTAGCTTTTTTCAAAAGATCATCCAGAGTGCCTGTTAGGCTA
>QZJM01000014.1 GCA_003605065.1 Dethiobacter sp.
AAGTACGGCCATCCGGTGCTGCTGGCAGAAACCTTTGTAGACCACACCCTCTTTAGCGGCAGCTGCTACCGGGCTGCAGGGTTTATCCCCCTGGGAAAAACCCGGGGGTTCGGGCGCAGTGCCGGAAAATATTATCCCCACGGCAAGATAAAAACCCACTTTGCCCGGCCTTTGTACGGGGATACTCTAAAGCAGCTGAGCGCGCCGTTTCCTACCCCTTTTATGCTCACGGGAACAGTACCACCTCCTCTTCTAGACCTGAATCGGCTGGACCTTGCGGGACTTGTTGCGCATATGGAGGCGGTCAAGGACCCCCGAAAACGCTGCGGGGTTTGCTACCGCTTCAGCACGCCCCTTTCTATCATTGTCCTGGCTGCCTTACTGGGAGCAGAGAGCCTGCGTCAGATCAGCCAAATGGTCGATCCGCTGCCCCAAAAGACCCTTAAGGAACTGGGCTGTATGCGCAGACGTATCTACCTGACGCCGGAGAACTCCATCTTTAGGCTTGCCCTGAAGGCATGGATATGCCCTCCTTTTTACAGGTTACGGCCCGGTGGCTGGAAAAAGAACGCCGGCACAGGATTATCCCCGAGGCGCTTTTGCGCCTGCAGGCCCTAAGGCAGCGACAGAAGGCAGGTGTGGCCCGGTGAGTGCTGAACTGTGGACGATGATTTCTTCCTTTGCTTTCTGTTTCAGCCGGGTCGCTGCTTTCCACTGGTTCGTTATCTCCCTTTTAGGGATCATGGTACGCCTGGACCAGGACGGGGTCACTGCTTTTGTGCGCTGGCTAAAACCGGACCCCAAGTGCTACACCTCTATTCTGAAATTTTTCCAGGCCTCTTCCTGGAACCTGCCCGCAAGGCTCGCGGCACTGGCAGCATCTCGTTGAAAAACAGGTACCGCTTCACACTTTAAACGGCTTTATCTTCGCAGTCCTGGACGGGATCAAGATCACCAAAGAGGGCCTCAGGACGCCCGGAAACAAGAAACTGCACCAGAGTTCGGAGAACCCGGGCAAGGCACCGTATACCTTCGGCCACCACTTCGGGGTCTGTGGGCTCCTAATTGGACTTCTCGGCAAACTTTTTTGTATCCCGGTAGCAGCAGAGGTGCACGAAGGGGTCGAAACGATCCACCGCTTCCAGGGCAAAGAGGGGCCCAGGGTACAGGGCAAAGAGAAGTTTAGCGTGATTACCTTGGGACTCCGCCAAGCGGCAGAGGTTGCGAAAAACCTGAGCCGGCCCTGCATGCTGGTCCTGGATGCATATTATGCCGTAGGTACTACTTTTCTCATGGCCAGGGAGTGCTGCAATGAACAGGGGCAGCGCCTTTTGCACGTGATTACCCGGGCCAAGAAGAACATCGTGGCCTACAGACCTGCACAGAGCAACCGGGTCAACACCTTTTTCGATCATCCATGAAGCAAAGGAGGCCCTCAGCAGAACCGGAGAAACATTGCGCTTAATACCGGCGATGCGGCCATATTTTTTCACAACTTGCTGGAAGGAATGAGGCATAAGCCTAAAACCATCTTCGGTAACGAAAAGCCAGGGGCAGGCCAGCTCTTTTCGTACCTCAAGATAGCCAGCCAATGCTTGGTAAGTCCCCGGGTCATCTAAAAAGAGCACGCGACCTTTCTCCAGGTAAGTGCGGCTGCCCTTGCCCCTGATGTGCAGGGTTTTATCTGCCAGGTCAACATCCTCTAACTTAAGCCCTGCAATTTCGGCCAGCCGTATCCCTGTGGCCGCGAAAAGATGTAGAATGCACCTGTCCCTGGCCAGGAAAAACTTTGCCCGGTTGTCAGAAACCGGCCCTTCCCATAACCGGGCAGGTGCTGACAGAAGCCCGTTTCTTTCCTCGAAGCTTAAAACATCTTTCATCTGGCGTTCGTTTGCTTTGAGCCGGATACTGCGGGTAGGATTCTCTGCCAGAATACCTGCCTCTACCAGAAAGGAGGCGAAGCCTTTAAGAGTATGGAAATGGTGGCGTACAGAAACCCAGGCAAGCCCTTTAGTGCAAAGCTCCTCAACGAATTTCTTGATCAACGGAGCATTAAAGCGGGACAGCTCGAACGGCTCAGCCCAGCGGAAAAAGGTTTCCAGGTATCTATGCTCATGACGCAGGCTCTTTAGCGTAAGTTCTTTCTCGCAGTGACAGAAATTGAGGTATGCCAGCAGAAGCTCAGCGGGGGAAGAGGACCGGGAAGCAGAGCCCCCGGCAGATTCTTCTAATACCTGTTCCAATTTTCTCTTCCAGCCCTCCTTGTTTTCCCAGGGCAGGACGGTAAGAAGAAACCCGCGGCTGTGCAGGTATTTCACGAAACGTACGATATGTTTCGTTGCTTTTTGGGAGAAGATCACCAGACCTTCCGACAGTATGCGCAGCAGCAGGAACCGGAACGTTTCCAGCACCATACCCAGCACCGTTTTTTTCCCGTAGTCGAAGACAAGGGCTTCCCATTTCTTACGGCCGGCCAGCAAAGAAGACTTGTACTCGGCGGCAGCATCGCCCGCACAGTTCCCGGCTCTTTTTATACGAGCCCACTGGATAAACCCCTCGAGCTCCGGCGGTGCATGCTCATGGCTTAACAGGCGGCAGGGCAGTGAAGAAAAAAGCCAGCGGGGCAGGGCTACATTCAGGGCAAAGCAGTAGCTTTGAACAGTAGAATCAGCACGGTTAGAAGCCTTAAGGTGTGCCCAAAAATGCTCTACAGATTCTTTTAGGGTTACCACAGGCATCTCTCCTTTTCCTGCAGGGGATTAAACGTTAACATCTGCTCTTTAACCTGGTCTCGGGAGAGGTGCGTGTAGTAGTGAAGCGTGGTCAATACCTTTTTATGCCCCATCAATTCCCATGTGGAAAAAGGGTCAGCGCCGCCGGCCACAAGATGAGAGCAAAAGCTATAGCTATGCCTTAAAAGAGTTGGAGTCACGGTTCGCTGTATTCCTGCCAGCCGTGCACAGTGTTTCACTACACTGATGACGCCCTGTGTTTTCATCCCGTGACCACCGTCCCAGCTGCAAAAAAGAGCCTCTGAATTAAAATCCGGTCTGACTGGTTAAGGTCCAGGTCCGAAATGGTAACGAGGCACAATTCTTCTGAACGCAGCCCTGTACAAAGAAGCACGGAGATGATGGCGGTGTTTCTGGTTGCGGTAAAAATGCGCCTGGGGTTGTTCAACCTCCTGTCGGCAGACTGCCTGATCCTTTTTAAGCTCATCCCTGGGGGCATTTTTGCAGTAAAGCAAGTACCTGCACAGAGCAGGCCTGTCTACTGAAGATCGCTGATACTTTCGCTCTCCTGAAGCCACTTGATGAAGGTAGACAGGTAGAAGTAATGCAGACGCACGGTGTTATCGGCGAGGTCGGTATCTCCTGCTAAATGTGCAAAAAATGCCCCCAGGCAATGCTCAAAATTGGTGGAGATAAAAGAACCAGCGTTGTAACCATCAACCCATCTGTTCATCTGCTCACCATTCTTTCATCGCTGGCGCAGGACGAGTCGAGGTCGATTTCGGAAAACAGCCGGTGGGGATTGTGCTCAGGTTCCAGCAGGGCAAGGTCAGAGTCAATCATAAAAAGTTTCTTGGTTTTCTGCAGGCCGCACTAAAGGAGAAAAATGCCCTGTAATTTACGTAAAATTTTTTTATACGCGGCAGGAATACGGGGACAAAGGGTGAATGTAATATATTGTTGTTGTGTTACGAATATAAATATTGTGTTACCACACATATTTTTTGGGCTAATAGTAGCACGAATTTAATATTTGCAACACGGACATGCTTCTTTCTTCCTGGCTGACTGAACAGTCAGCTCCCTTTTAAAGCAAAAGGGCATGACCCTGTTCAATAAAATTTAAGGGAGTGGATAAGTTGCATAATAAAGGAAAGCAGGTGTTGATTTGAGTATTCAAGAGAAAATTAAAAACTATTGGAATCACGCGGCCCATCGCTACAGTCAGCAGATTCAAAAGGAACTCAATTCATTTAAAAGAGAGGCTTGGCAGGCACTCATTAAAGAGTATGCACCTAAAGGTGAAAAACTTACTGTCCTTGACGTGGGAACAGGTCCTGGTTTTTTTCCTATAATATTGTCTGATATGGGTTATGAGGTTACCGCCATAGACTGTACAGAAAATATGTTGGAGGAAGCTAAGAATAATGTTAGCCATGCTGGCTTTATAGTGAGCTTTCAACAGGCTGATGCCCAAAGACTTCCCTTTCCAGAGGCTTCCTTTGACTTAATAATTTGTAGAAATTTGGTATGGACATTACCAGATCCGCTGACAGCTTATCAAGAATGGTACCGGGTGTTAAAGCCAGGTGGAAGAGTACTTGTGTTTGATGCAAACTGGTGCTTAAGGTTAAATGATCCTGAATTACAAAGGCAGTATGAGGAGGATCAAAAACGAGCCAAGGAGCTGGGATACGAAAATCCTCATAATAAAGCTAATATGCAAGAAAGTGAAAACATCAGCAAAAATTTATTTTTAAGCTCCAAGTTACGGCCTAATTGGGATTTGGAGGCGTTCGTCCAATGTCAGTATAAAAAGGTGTTTTTGGATAGAGATGTAATTGAAAGGGTTTGGGATGATGAGCAAAAAGTGCTATATCGCTGCACACCCATGTTCCTAGTGGGAGCAGAAAAGTAAAGCATAGCAGATCAATGGAAGGGGGATTGGGAATTAGCTGAAGATTATTCTAGGTTATTTGATATCAATTACTTTTAAAGAAATGGAGTGGTGGAATGATGAAAAGGCTCAAAAAAATTTCCCTGATAAGCATGTTGCTTATTCTAGCAATAGCAATTAGTGGTTGCGGTGGTGGTACAAGCTCCAAAGCTCCCAGTGACAATGGTCAGCAAGCAGAAAAGGTTTTAACTATTTCTTGGGCTCAGGATGTTGGTAATCTTAATCCTCATTTATACAGTCCAAGTCAAATGTTTGCTCAAGACTTTGTTTATGAATCACTGGTGGAGTATGGGGAAGGCGGGACCATTAAACCTCACTTGGCAGAGAATTGGACTATTTCTCCCGATGGCAAGGTATATACCTTTAATTTGCGACAAGATGTTAAATTTTCTGATGGTACTGAATTTAACGCCATGGTGGCTAAAAAGAACTTTGATGCAGTTTTGGCTAATCGAGATAGACATAAGTGGTTAGAACTTGTCAACCAGATTGACGGAGTAAATGCCGTAGATGAGTATACTATTGAGATAATCTTCAAAAATCCCTATTATCCAGCCCTGCAGGAATTGAGCTTAATTAGACCGCTTCGGTTCTTAGGGGATGCTGGTTTCCCTGATAATGGCAAGACTTCTGAAGGTATCAAAGCTCCAATCGGTACTGGACCTTGGGTGTTAGAAGATTATAAACAAAACGAATATGCCGTATTTGTTAAGAATCAGTATTATTGGGGTGCCAAGCCAAAGATTGATAAAGTAGTGGTAAAAATTATTCCTGACGGAGAAACAAGAGTAATTGCCTTTGAAAAACAGGAAATTGATTTAATCTTTGGTAGCGGGCTAATTAGTTTAGATTCATTTAGACAGCTTAGGGATTCCGGTAAATACCAGACTATGATCTCAAACCCATTGACTACCCAAGCTTTGGCGTTGAACTCCAACAGAGGTCCTACCAAAGAACAGGCAGTAAGGGTAGCGTTACAGCATGGTGTTAATAAACAGGCTTTGATTGATAATATTTTCTACGGCACTGAAGTTAAGGCCGATACGCTGTTTTCTCCGCAGTTTCCCTATTGTGATTTAGGATTGCAACCATATGCTTACAATGTGGAAAAAGCCAAAACAATCCTAGAATCGGCGGGATGGGTGCTAAAGGCTGGACAGGAATTTAGGGAGAAAAACGGCCAACTGTTAGAACTTGAGCTATGTTTTGATAGTGCCAACAATGTGCAAAAAGCCTTAGCCGAGGCGTTACAAGGAGAATATAGAAAAATCGGTGTTAAACTGAACCTAATTGGCGAAGAAAGACAATCCTATAATCAAAGACAGAAAGATGGAAACTTCAACTTGATTTTTAATGATACCTGGGGTGCCCCATATGATCCCCATTCTCTGGTATCCTCCATGCGGGTACCTTCCCATGCTGACTATCAGGCGCAGGCTGGTCTGCCCATGAAGGCGGAGATTGATGCCAAAATTAATGAGGTACTATTGAGTACAGATAAAAAGGAAAGACAAGATCTGTATCGCTATATTTTAAGTACCTTACATGAACAGGCAGTATATCTACCCCTCTCTCATGGGACAAATATAGCAGTTTTTCACAAAAATATTACCGGGGTGAGCTTTGACCCGCAGAAAAATAGGATTCCCCTGGTAAACGTTGATATTAAATAACAGGTTTTAGGTTTTCATGTGAGGAGGAACTATGGAAAGGTTTATCGTCAATCGAATCATTAGTCTTGTCCCTGTTTTACTAGGGATATCTCTCCTCACATTTATTTTGATTCAACTTGTACCTGTGGATCCGGCGGAAGTGTATTTGCGCTTGTCGCAAATACCACCTACCGACGAGGCAGTAGCTGTTACCAGAGCGGAACTGGGTTTAGACAAGCCGTTGTATCAACAGTATTTTGACTGGCTGAGGAAAGTAGTACAACTGGATTTTGGTCTGTCATTTGTCACCAAAGAGCCGGTGATGGAGGAACTATTGTACTACTTTCCAGCCACTTTAAAACTGACGGCAGCTTCATTAGTAATAGTGCTATTAATTAGTATTCCTTTAGGTGTGTTTTCAGCTTTATATAAGGATACAGCTTTTGATCAGATGTGCAGAATATTTGCCTTCATTGGTGCTTCTATGCCTAGTTTTTGGTTGGGTTTTGTTTTGGTATACATATTATCTTTAAAGCTGGACTTATTACCGGTTTACGGCAGAGGAACACTAGCCCATCTTGTACTACCTGCCACGACTTTAGCGTTGGGTTCGGCAGCCGTTTATACCAGGCTCTTAAGGACCAGCATGTTGGAGAATTTAAACCAAAATTTTGTTCTATATGCCAAAGCTAGAGGATTAAAGGAGAGATTAATTGTTGTTAGGTATGTTTTGAAGAATGCCCTGATACCCGTAGTGATTGCCTTCGGCATGACTCTGGGGCATATGTTGGCAGGCAGTGTCATTGTGGAAAACGTCTTTGCCTGGCCTGGGGTGGGCAGATATATAGTGTCCTCTATTTTTAATAGGGATTACCCTGTCATTCAAGCATATGTATTGTTCATGGCAGTTAATTTTGTCCTGTTGAATCTAATTGTAGATATTATTTGTGGACTTTTAGATCCCAGAATCAGACTGGGAGGGGATAGGTAATGGTCCTGCAGGGAATAGCCAAAGGGCTTTATCATAGAAAACTTACTATTATAAGTTTAATTATATTGGGGGTCATTATGTTATCCGGTGCTTTGGCCCCGGTATTAGCACCAAATGATCCCACCCTTATCAGCTTAGAAAATAAATTTCTGTCACCTAGTATCCAGTTTCCCTTTGGCACAGACCACTTAGGTAGATGTATTTTATCACGGTTGATGTATGGTGCCATTACCTCTTTAGGTTCTGCGTTGGTAGTAATGTCAGTGACCATTACTATCAGTATAATCATGGGTACGCTGTCAGGATATATGGGTGGTAGGGTAGACGCTTTCCTTATGCGCCTGTGTGACATGATCTTGGCTTTTCCCAATCTGGTGTTAACCTTAGTAATCGTGGGAATGTTAGGGCCTAGTTTAATTAATGTCATCATTGCCATGGTAGTGGTACAGTGGGTGTGGTATGCCAGAATTATCAGGGGAATGGTGTTAAGTCTAAAGGAACGTAGCTTTGTTTTATCAGCCAAAGTGACGGGAACCCCCGATTGGTTAATAATAGTTAGGCATATATTGCCCAATATTATCCCTCACATAGTGGTATTGGCTACCTTGAATCTGGGTATGGTCATTCTGCATATTTCCGGACTATCCTTTCTAGGATTAGGGGTGCAACCCCCAACCCCAGAATGGGGCGCTATGCTTAATGACGCCAAACAGTTTCTAAGAAGTGACCCCAGATTAATCATGTTTCCTGGAACCATGATCTTACTAGTGGTCATATCTTTTAATTTGTTGGGCGATGCCTTAAGGGATGCCATTGAATTCCGCGAAAGTTGAGAAAGAGATTATGAATAAACAGGTAGTCTTAAATTTAAAAAATTTTCAAGCTCACTTGCCTACTAAGCGTGGTGTGGTTCGGGCGGTGAACGGGATTAACCTGCAAATTACTCAAGGGAAAGTACTCGGGCTGGTGGGTGAAAGTGGATGTGGCAAATCAATCACTTGCTTATCCTTGTTAGGGTTGACCAAGGAAAAAGGCTGGGTTATAGTTGGTAAGGCCCAAATGCAGGGAAAGAACCTGCTGGCTCTCGATTCCGAAGAAATCCGGAGGATCAGGGGAAAAGATATAGCTATCATCATGCAAAATCCCATGGCGGCCTTTAATCCTTTGACCACCATTGGACAACACTTTTTAGAGACAATCCGTAGCCATTTGTCGGTATCAGAAAAAGCAAGCAGGGAGATGGCAACCAAATACTTAGGGCATGTAGGCCTCCCTCAACCTGATAAGCTAATGAAACAATACCCGTTTCAATTTAGCGGTGGAATGCTCCAACGGGTCATGATTGCCATAGCCCTTGCCATGGAGCCAAAGGTGCTGATTGCTGATGAACCTACTACTTCATTGGATGTGACAATTCAGCGCCAGATTCTAGGTCAACTGGCTCGATTGAAGGAAAAGGCACGAACAGGGATGTTGCTAGTATCCCATGATTTGGGTGTAATTGCCCAAATGGCTGATGAAGTGGCAGTAATGTACTGCGGATACATAGTGGAGCGAGCACCTGTGGAGCAGTTGTTTAATAATCCTCTTCATCCTTATACTCGGGCTTTACTGGCTTCAAAGCCCCAAATGCAGAAAAAACCTTTGCAGGCCATTGGCGGTCAAGCACCTTCTTTATTGAACCTTGATGTAGGCTGCCCATTTCTTGAACGGTGTAATGAAAAGAACCGGCGTTGCTCCCATTACAAGCAGAAGCTAATCCAATATGACCACAAACACTGGGTAGGGTGTGCCAAATATTCTGCGGAACAAAGGATGTTGAATCATGGACTTGCTTAAAGTTAATCAAGTTTCTAAAACCTTTAAATCCGGACATTTTTTCTTTAGCAAAGGTAGAGTCGTTGAAGCGGTTAAAGACCTCTCCGTAAAAATTGAAGAAGGTGTGTGCTTAGGACTAGTGGGTGAAAGTGGATGTGGTAAAAGTACGCTTGGTCGGATTATCTTAGGCTTGGAGCCGCCCCAATCAGGTCAGGTTATATTTCAGGGTAAGGATTTTTATAAGATTTCACGCCAAGAACAAAAAAAATTGCGAAAAGACCTCCAAGCGGTATTCCAAGACTACAACAGCGCAATTAATCCAAGGTACCCTGTGAAAATGGCCATTGGTGAACCTTTACGGAACTATTTCAGGCTTAGCCTATTAGAGGAGAAAAAGCGGATTCAAGAGTTATTAGAGCTGGTAGGCTTGAATCCTGATGATATGAATAAGTATTCTTTTCAGTTTAGTGGTGGCCAACTGCAAAGGGTCAACATTGCCAGAGCTCTAGCATTAAATCCAAAATTGATAGTATTAGACGAGGCGGTCAGTAGCTTGGATGTTTCAGTTCAGGCACAAATTCTAAACCTTTTGGCTGATTTAAAAAAGGAATTAAACCTTTCGTATTTATTTATTTCTCATGACATAGAGGCTGTCTACTATTTATCCGATGCCATTGCTGTGATGTATCTAGGTCAAATAGTAGAATTTATCGAGGGTATGTCGATTTTTGATCAGCTTACCCATCCTTATTCTAAGAAACTCTTGTCCTCTGTCCTGGGTCCCCATCCTCATTTTAGGACGGATTTAAGTGCGGAATTTGACGAGTTACAAATCAAGTCTGACACTGCAAATGGATGTAATTATATAGACAGATGTAACATCAAAGATCAGGTATGTTTCAAGGTAAAACCTGCTTTAACTAGCGTATCCGAAGATCATTTGGTAGCGTGTCACAAGATGAAAAAAATAAGCGGGATACAGATGGCCATCTAGAAATATATGCAGATAACAAATTGGGAGTTAAATTTTATGAAAACCTATTTAAGAATGCTTACCCTATTGCAGGGTATGTACGGTAAATTGATAGTAAAAATAATCCTTGGTCTGTTGATTACTGTCACCTATGTAGGACAGGCCTTTGCCGTAGCTGTTAGTTTGAAAAGTATTTTTTTGGCACAAGGGTTGGAAAATTTGCCATATCTGTTGGCTTTCATTGCCGCTATGGTGCTTTTACGCGTCGTATTATTATGGGCAAACGAGGTTTATGGCCGCAAAACCATCCACGTTGTTAAAACAAGACTTAGAGAAAAACTGTTCAATAAAATGCTGGCCTTAGGACCAGAATTTCAGAGTGCCAACAGAACAGGAACCGTTCAGTCTATCACTACAGATGGTGTGGAAGCACTGGAACCATTTTTAATTATGTACTTGCCCCAGGTAATTGTAACCATCATAGGTTCTGGTTTTCTGTCCCGGTTTATTTGGCAACTGGACTGGGTTCCAGGATTGGTAGTATTATGCGGGGTGTTACTGGCTATTGCCGTTCCGCTAATCAGTACTCCTGTCACTGGAAAAATAATTCTTGGTTATTGGCGTTCGTATGCTGCCTTAAATGCACAGTATATAGATGCCATGCAAGGAATAACCACGCTGAAAGTATTTAATGTCAGTAAGGCGAAGGGTAAGGAACTGGCAGGGAAGGCATGGGAGCTTTACCATCATTCTATGAAAGGACTTACTGTCTCCTTGCTAGACTCTACAATTGTAAGTTGGGCTTCGGCTGCAGGAATCGGCTTTGCTACTGCTGCCGGAGCTGTCAGGGTAATGGGCGGGCATTTAGAACTTGCCGGTCTTTTTATAATTCTCTTTCTGACAGTAGAATGCTTTCGTCCCCTTCAGGATTTGAGTAGATACTGGCATCAGAGCTATATGGGGCTATCGGCTGCCAAGAATATTTTTGATATTTTGGATCAGGAAGTTAAAATTAATGATCCGCAAGAAACTATGGGTCAAAATCTCGGATTTGGTGAGAATGAGAAATATATTCCTGACATTGAAATTAAAAATGTATCCTTTGCTTACAACGGAGGTAGTCGGCCAGCTCTCGAAGATGTATCGATGAAAATAGAGCCAGGCGAGACGGTGGCTATAGTTGGGGAATCAGGTTCTGGTAAATCTACCCTCATCAACCTAATACTGAGATTTTATGAACCACAGCAGGGAGAAATTACAGTGGGCGGACAAAATATCAGGGATTACTCTCTGGCGGAGTTACGTGGTTTAATGTCGGTAGTGTTTCAAGACACTTATTTATTTTATGGAACTGTCGTCGATAATTTAAGAATTGCCAAGCCCAATGCCGGAATGGAGGAGTTAATAGCGGCAGCTAAATTGGCAAACGCTCATGAGTTTATCAAAGATCTAAAAGACGGATACGACACAGTTATTGGCGAGCGGGGAATTAAGCTGTCTGGCGGTCAGCGACAGCGGTTAGCCATCGCCCGGGCTGTTTTAAAAGATGCACCTATTCTAATCCTGGATGAAGCTACTTCAAATGTTGACGCAGAAAGTGAGCAGAAAATCCAAGAGGCGTTGGATAGGCTCACTCAAACCAAGACTACCATAATAATTGCCCACCGGTTGTCTACTATTAAAAACGCACAACGGATCTTTGTATTTGACAATCGTCGCTTGGTAGAACATGGAAGACACCATGAATTGGTTTCAGCTAAAGGAACTTATTTTAGATTGGTGCAGGCGCAACAGGCATAGAAAAAACTAGAGCTAAGAAAGGTGGAGGTTTATGCCTGGGTGGTTATCCTCTTTATTGATTAACACACGCTTATCCAGTTTTATGCCACTGTTAAAATATTTAAAATCCTACCGCACAGGAATGTTTTTAGCAGTATCAGCCGGGGCTTTGTCTCATTTTGCTGGTATTGGCGGATCTGCCATGGGAGCGTATCTGGTTAGTCTAGTTGCCACAGGAGGAAAGAGCATATCAGACTTAACTTCCTTGATAATCGTACTTGGTTGTTTGGTAACTGCTAGAGCATTAATGCGTTATGGTGAAATGTGGATAGCCCATGAAGTGGCATTTAAGATTCTAGTAGATTTTCGCAACAAGCTTTATGAAAATGTTGAAAAGATTGCTCCTGCTTATATGACCAATGTCCGGTCAGGTGAAATGGCTTCCACTTTAATGGCCGATGTAGAGCTATTGGAATGGTTTTTTGCCCATACTGCTGGTTCTGTGGTAGTAGCTTTGGTTGTTCCTTCTATTACACTCATAGCTTTGGGGATGATCCACTGGATTTTGCCCTTAGCTTTAATTCCATGGATAATCTTAATATTTATTGTTCCTCTATGGTTAAGAAAAAAGGCTGAACAACAGGGGCAGGAAAATAGAAGGAGGCTTGCTATTGTCAATGCAGAGGCAGTTGACGGGGTTCAGGGTCTAAAAGAAATTGTTACTTTTAATAATGAAAAAGGGTATTTGAAGCGCCTGGCAAGATCCAGTGATTTACTAGGCAAAAGCCAAATTGATTACGGTAACCGTCTGGGGATGGAAACGGCAATTCTCCACTCTTTTTGGTCCCTGGCAATTTTATCTGTTTTAAGTATATCTGCTTATCTCGTGATTACCGGGCAGATGGCATTGCCTTGGCTGACGGTAGTGGTGATACTATCCATATACATTTTTGCTCCAATTTTGGAGGTATGTACAATGGCCAGCAATTTTGGTTTAATTCTAGCGGCGTCTGAGAGAGTATTTAATGTACTTGAGTCTCAGCCTGAGGTGCAGGATTATTGTACTTTGCCGCCGGCGGTTCCTCCTGTCCCGGAAATAGCCTTCAAGAATGTGCATTTTAAATACCGCCCCGGGTTGCCTGATGTGCTGAAAGGCACTTCCTTCACTGTGAAAAAGGGTGAATATGTGGCATTGGTAGGACATTCTGGAGCAGGGAAAACAACTTGTATAAATCTATTGTTACGGTATTTTGATGTCGACAAGGGTTCTATCACCATTGGCCAACAGAATATCAAGGAATTTCCCCAGGAGTATTTAAGGTCATTAATTACTATTGTTCCTCAGGATATATATTTGTTTAATACGTCAATCAGGGAAAACATCAGATTGGGTAAATTGAATGCTTCCGATGAAGAAGTAGAAAGGGTTGCCCAGGCAGCTTTAATTCACGATTTTATCATTGGATTGCCCGAAGGGTATGATACTGTGACCGGTGAACGAGGTATTCAACTATCAGGTGGGCAAAAACAGCGCATAGCCATTGCTAGTACATCATTCCACAAATTCGTTCCCTCAAAAAAATTGACATGAAGCATTTTCAATTTAAAACTCTGTCAGGACATAAGAAAACTGTTCTGTCA
>QZJM01000064.1 GCA_003605065.1 Dethiobacter sp.
GGTGCCAGATAAAAACACCCCGCGTGGGGGTGAAAAATATTTATCCACTGCGCTTGAAGCCGCATGGATAAAGGCTTTATGACTTTCTGAAACTACTTATAGCTATCAAAGGGGTAAAGGAGGAACTACCATTTATGGAAGTGCTCAAAGTATCAGCCCAATCCAAACCCAAATCAGTCGCAGGAGCTCTGGCTGCCGTAATAAGGGAAAAGGGTGCAGCAGAGCTGCAGGCTGTTGGGGCGGGTGCTGTTAACCAGGCCGTAAAAGCTATTGCCATTACCAGAGGTTACGTGGCACCGAATGGTATTGACCTGGTAACAATCCCGGCTTTTGTAGAAATAATTATAGATCAGGAAGAAAGGACCGCAATAAAATTTATTGTCGAGCCCCGCTGACACACAAAAATAAGCCAGGAAAACCTGCTGAAAAGCAGGTTAATTTTTAGGATGAATTCCCATCCTGGTCCATACCCAGTTTGCCGGTGTCCAGTGCCGGCAGGGGACCGGGCTGTTTGCTTGTACTCACACTGTACATTTGTGAACAACTTAAATAGGCAGGTGCTTTAAATGTATCTAAAGTCCCTGGATATAACAGGTTTTAAATCTTTTCCTGAAAAAACGCAACTCAAATTTTCTTCCGGCATTACCGCTGCTGTAGGCCCCAATGGCTGCGGCAAAAGCAATCTGGTGGATGCTATTCGCTGGGCTCTGGGGGAGCAGAGCGCCAAATTGTTACGCGGTTCAAAAATGGACGATTTTATCTTTAGTGGGACTGCCAGGCGTAAAGCCCTTAATTTTGCCGAGGTTTCACTTACTTTCGACAAGGCGGATAAATATTTACCTCTTGATTACCAGGAGATAGTAATAACCAGGAGAATGTACCGCTCCGGAGAAGGGGAATACTATTTAAATAAAACTCCATGCAGGCTCAGGGATATAACGGAACTTTTTCTCGATACCGGTATCGGAAAAGAGACCTATTCTCTCATCGGACAGGGTAGGGTAGAACAGCTCATTAATGCCAGGCCTGAAGAGCACAGGGAACTTTTTGAAGAGGCAGCGGAGATACATAAATACAAGCAGAGAAAAAAAGAGGCCAGGACGAGGTTGGAAGAGATGAACAAGAATCTTTTGCGGGTTGAAGACATCCTGGCAGAACTGAAAAATCAATCCGTCCCCCTCAGCGAAGCGGCGGCACGGGCAGGGGAATACAGGGACCTTTCCCATAATTTGAAAGAGATAGAAAAAACTATACTTGTTAAACGCTGGTGGGAAAACAACTGCCTGCTGCAAAAAGTAAACATTGAAATGCAAAAGATTTACGTTACTCTTCAGGAAAAGAAAGACAACCTTGAGGCATTCAGGAAAAGGACAAGCGGAATTGAACAGCAGGAGAATGTCAAACAGGTAGAAATTAACGAGGTAAAAGAACTTTACCAGCAACAAAAAGAAAAGCTGGAGAAACTGCAAGGCCAGTTAACTCTGATAAAAGAACAAAAGAAATATTCCAGGGAAAAGAAATTTATGAAGGAGGGGTCCTGCAAAGAAGTCCTGGGCCGTATTTCAGGCCTGGAGGAAACGTGCAGGAAAAATGAAGCTGAATTAAAAAGCGTCTTACTGGAACAGGAGCAGTTGGGGGAAAAAGCGGCAGGTTTAAAAGCTGCATTGGAACAGCTCCAGAAAAAAACTAATCTTTTAGCCCGTGATGAACTTAGGCAGCAAAAAGCAGAGAAAAATTTACAAAAAGCAGCCCTGGAGCAATTTCTGGAGAGTAACAGGCAGCGCACTCAGGAGCTGTGGAGCAGCATAAATGAGATCGAAGAGCGGGAAAAAAATAAAAACAGGGATTTAGATACCCTGCAAAAGGTTGAAAAAGAGGCCATTGCTTCCCTGCAAAGACTTAAATGGGACAGGTTGGACAAGAATAAAGAACATGAGCTGCTGGAACAACGCCGCCAGGATTTTTACGGGCAGAGAAAAATGCGGAAAGATGAACTCACCAGTCTGGAAAGAGAATGGCAGAAAAAAAGCGCCCGTTTAAAATATTTAAGGGAAAGTGAAGATGATTTAAGCCTCTATGCCAGCGGGGTAAGGGCTGTTATGCATGATTATCTCAAAGACCCCTCTGAGAAAGGTATCTACGGACCGGTTGCAAACCTTATCAATGTCCCTCCGGAATTTGAAAAGGCGCTGGAAGTAGCGCTGGGAGCAAAAATACAGTTTATTGTCACCTCTGATGATCTTTCGGCACGAAAGGCCATAGAATTTTTAAAGGGGAAAAAAGCCGGCAAAGCGACATTTCTGCCTTTAAATCTCCTCAAGCCGGCAATCAGGAGGGATCTTCCTTCGCCGGTACCCGAAGATTTTTGCGAGGTTGCTTCCCGGCTGGTGGAAACTCCGGCCAGATTTAAAAAGGCTGTGGAATATTTGCTCGGCGGCGTGCTTGTAGCGAAAAACCTGGAAGCAGCGCTCAAACTGGCCCGTAATAACAAGGCAGGTTGGAGGATAGTAACCCTGGAAGGAGAAATGATAACACCCGGTGGTGCCATTTCAGGGGGATACCATTCGGAAGAGCGCAGCGGCTTCCTACAGCGCAAAAGAGAATTTAAAAACCTGGAAATGGAAATCATGGAAATTGAAAAACAAAATAAGCAAAAAAGCATGGAATTGGAAATAATCGAAAACAGCATAACTGAGGTGGAAAAAAGTTTTAAAGAGCTGGATTTGCAGGGAAGGAAATTAGAAGAAGAAAAAACCAGAGTTCAGACCGATCTTACCAGAATCGGTGCGGAAAAAAGTGGAATCCGGGAGGAAATAACTCACCTGGCCCGGGAGAAATCCAGGCTCCTGGAAAAGCTACATGAGCTTGCAGAGCAAGAGACAAGAAAAGAGGAAGATTATAAGCTCCTGGAAGAATCTCTTGCCGCTGTAAATGTGGAACTGGAAAATTTAAGCCGTCAGGTAAAAGTTGATGAGGAGCACTATAAAAATCTGGAGAAAGAGCTGGTAGAAATAAGGGTCAGGTTTTCGGCGCTGCAGGAAAAGGAGAGCTCTTTACAGGAAGCCCTTCTCAAACAAGTCCAGGAAAAAGAGCGACTGGACGAGATTGCGGCCGGCCTCATCGAGGAGAAAGGCAAACTGCAGGCAGAGTTAAAAGATCTGGAGGCTGCAGAAGACAGGGCGGCAAACGGACTGGAGAAAGAAAGAGGAAAAATTCAAAATTCAGAAGGGTTGCTGGAACAGTTAAATAATGATCTAAAATGCTGTAAGCAATTAAAGGAAGAGCTGTTTTCGGAAGCAGAAAGGGAACAAAAAGCTCTGGAGAGATCTGAAAGACGCCGTCAAAATGTAAATATTGAGTTGATAAAGCTGGAAGAGGCTGGTAAGTACCTGGAAGAAAGTCTCCAGGAAAAATTTAAAATTAACCCTGAAAAAGAAATCTCTTTTGACTCCCTGACCGGTAAGGCAGAAGAGGTTTTACTGAAGGAAAGGGAGCTTCTGGAAGAAAAGATACTGTCATTGGGAGAAGTGGATCCGGGTGCCATAGATGAATATGAAAGGTTACAAAACAGAATTTCTTTTCTGGAAGGACAGCGAGAGGATCTGCTCAGTGGTGAAATGGGCATAAAAAAAATTCTGGGAGAGCTGGACCAGCATATGGAGAAAAAATTCCTCCAGGCCCTGCAGTCCATTGGGAAAAACTTTTTTGATATTTTTTCACAGCTTTTTGGCGGAGGGCAGGCTTTTTTAAAGTTAACCGGTCCTGATAATATCCTCGAATCGGGAATAGAAATTATTGCTCAACCGCCCGGGAAAAAATTTCAGAGCATTTCCCTGCTCTCCGGTGGTGAGAAAGCTTTAACAGCGATTGCTTTACTTTTTGCCTTGTTACAGTATAAGCCGGTACCATTTTGTGTCCTTGACGAAATCGATTCCTCGCTGGACGAAAGCAACCTCTCCAGGTATGTGCATTTCCTTAAAAGATATGTTACCGGCACCCAGTTTATTATAATCACACACCGCCGGAAGACCATGGAAGAAGCAGATGTATTGTATGGAATAACTATGGAAGAACAGGGCGTTTCCAAGGTGGTTTCGCTAAATTTGAATCAAAAAGCCGGTTGAGATAAGGGTGAGATAGAAGAATGCTGGAAAAATTTATAAAAGGCCTGCATAAGACCAGAGAGGCCTTTAAAAACAAATTTGATTTTCTTTTTGGCAGCAGGGAGATCAATCAGGAATTTTTTGATGAACTGGAAGAAATTCTACTGACTGCCGATGTGGGCGTGGAAACGACCGCGAAAATAATAGACTCCCTGGAAGAGCGCTTAAGGACGTCAAAAATCAGGGAACGTTCTCCAGCCAGGGAAATTCTCAAGGAGCTGCTGGTGGAAATACTGCAGGGTAATCATAAAACCGGTCTTTCCCTTGCACCTGCTCCACCAACGGTATTTTTAATCGTGGGTGTAAACGGTGTGGGAAAAACTACGACCATCGCCAAAATGGCCTACCAGTTTACCAGGGAAGGAAAGAAAGTTTTAATTGCTGCCGGCGACACCTTTCGTGCCGCTGCCATTGAGCAGCTCGAAGAATGGTCAGGAGTTGTGGGTGCAGGAATAGTTAAACATCAAAGCGGCGGGGACCCTTCAGCAGTCATCTATGATGCCGTAAGTGCCGCCATGGCCCGGAATGTTGATATATTAATATGCGATACAGCGGGGAGGCTGCATACCAAAACAAACCTGCTGGAGGAGATAAAAAAAATATACAGGGTGATTAATAAATCTCTTCAGGACGCACCTCATGAAATATTGCTGGTTTTAGATGCCACTACCGGGCAAAATGCTCTGGCCCAGGCCAGGTATTTTCAGGAAGCCGTTCCTCTTTCGGGATTAATTCTTACCAAGCTGGATGGAACGGCCCGGGGAGGCATCGTTATTGCTGTAAGAGCTTTAACGGGTATTCCCCTGAAGCTTGTCGGGGTCGGAGAAAAGAAAGAAGACTTGCAGGCCTTTAATGCTGCCGAGTTCGTGGAAGCCCTTCTTTCCTGAAAATAAGATTGTAAAGGGTATTTACTTTACAGTAGGAATGGTGTATAAATGTTAGAGAAGGTAAACAGGCTGAACTACCTTTTTGATTTTTACGGGCTGCTGTTGACGAAAAAGCAGCAAAATATCATGGAAATGTATTATAAAGAAAATTTTTCCCTGGCTGAGGTTGCCGAACACCTTAACATTTCCAGGCAGGCTGTTTACGATGCCCTGTCTCGTGCTGTCAACACTCTGGAGAAATGGGAAGAAAAGCTTAAACTGTACGAAACTCATTTACAGAGAAGGAAAGAAGGCCTTAAGGCCCTGGATTTGCTTTCCAACAGGCAGCTCAGTGATCACCAAATAAATAAACTGAAAGAAATTGTAAAGCGGTTTATGGTTGAGAGTTAAAAACTAAAAAGGGAGGTAGCCCCGGGCTGTACCGGGTAAATAACTTTGTTGTTTAGCTCATTGTCCGAAAAATTACAGGAAACTTTTCGCAAGCTGAAGGGAAAAGGTAAACTCACCGAAAAAGATGTCGATCTGGCCCTGCGGGAAGTACGCCTGGCACTGCTGGAAGCCGACGTTAACTATAAAGTCGTAAAAAATTTTATTTCCCTGCTGAAAGAAAGGGCCCTGGGGGCAGAAGTTTTGAAAAGCCTCACCCCCGGCCAGCAGGTAGTAAAAATTGTCTATGAAGAGCTGGTCAGGCTTATGGGGGAAAGCCAGAGCAAACTTGCTCCCCTGGATAATCCCCCGCGTGCTTTAATGCTGGTGGGGCTGCAGGGCTCCGGTAAAACTACTACAGCCGCCAAGCTGGCCTCTTTACTGCATAAAAACGGCCACAGGCCCCTGCTGGTTGCTGCTGATATCTACCGGCCGGCAGCAATCAAGCAGTTGGAAGTTCTGGGGAAAGAAACAGGGATCTCCGTTTTCAGTATGGGTAAGGACGACCCTGTAAAGATCGGTATGCAGGCCCTGAAGGAAGCAGACCGGGAGGGAAATGATTACGTTATTTTGGATACCGCCGGGCGGCTTCATATAAACGAAGAGTTGATGGCGGAGCTTAGCAGCCTCAAAGAGAAAATAAAACCCCTGGAAATTCTGCTGGTGGTAGATGCCATGACCGGTCAGGATGCTGTAAATGTGGCCCAGGCTTTTCATGAGCAGCTGGGATTGACAGGAGTAATTCTTACCAAATTAGACGGCGATACCAGGGGCGGAGCAGCCCTTTCTGTCAGGGCGGTAACAAATTGTCCCATTAAATTTGTCGGGGTTGGGGAGAAAATCGAAGCTTTTGAACCTTTTTACCCTGACAGGATGGCTTCCCGGATACTGGGCATGGGCGATATGCTCTCCCTCATCGAAAAGGCCCAGCAAGTAGTAGATGAAGAAAAAAGCCGGGCCCTTGAAAAGAAATTGCGCAGCCAGACTTTAACCCTGGAAGACTTTCTGGAACAGCTGCAGCAGGTTAAACAAATGGGGCCGTTGGAAAATTTACTGGAAATGATCCCTGGTTTTAACAAGGCGGCCAAACAGTTTAAAAATATTTCCCTGGATGAAAAGCAGCTGGTGAGGACAGAGGCCATTATCAGCTCCATGACTAAAAAGGAGCGCCTCCAGCCGGAAGTAATCAACAGCAGCAGAAGGCGGCGTATTGCCATGGGAAGTGGGACCACCGTGCAGGATGTTAACAGGCTCCTAAATCAGTTTGAGCAAATGAAGAAGATCATGAAACAGATGGGTTCTTTAGAAAAAGGAAAAATTAAACACAGGGGCATATTCCCCTTTTAAAAAACAAAAACCAGGAGGTGTTTTTTTAGTGTCAGTTCGTATTCGTCTTAAGAGAATGGGGGCGAAAAAAAAGCCTTTTTACCGTATTGTTGTCGCTGATTCCCGCGCTCCCCGGGACGGGAGATTTATTGAGGAAATAGGTTACTATAATCCCACAACTTCCCCGACAACGATCAAGATTGATATAGAAAAGGCCCAAAAGTGGATTTCTATGGGTGCACAGCCTTCTGATACCGTTAAGGTTTTATTTGCCAGAGCGGGCTTTCAGAAAAAATAACAGCAGGTTAAGGAGGATTGGATGGAAGCAATGAAAGAGCTTGTAGAATATATTGCCAAAACACTGGTCGATTTTCCTGATCAGGTGGATGTAAAACAGGTAGAGGGTGAGCGCTCCATCATCCTCGAACTCAGGGTTGCACCGGAAGATATGGGAAAGGTGATTGGCAAGCAGGGCCGTATTGCCAAGGCCATTCGTACCGTTGTTAATGCAGCGGCTATAAAAGAAAATAAGCGGGTCATGGTGGAGATCATACAATAGGGAGAGTCAGATGGCTTCTCAGATGACGACTGTCGGGAAAATAGTGGCCCCTTTTGGTATAAGGGGAGAAGTTAAAGTATATCCCTATTCGGATTTTTTGGAGCGCTGTTCTTTATTAAAAAAAGTCCAATTAGAAAATGAAGGAACATGCCTGTTTAAAGTTGTTCAAAAAGCCTCTATTCATAAGAACATGTGGATCTTGCATTTTGAGGATTGCCATACGAGGGAAGAAGCCCAAAAATTAACCGGTTCGCTGGTTAAAATACTTTCTTCCGAAAGGGTGCCCCTGCCGCCGGGAAGTTACTATCTCGATCAGATCATCGGTCTGGAGGCATTAACCACCGCAGGCGAGAAGCTGGGCAGCGTCGGGGATATCATCAAGACCGGCAGCAACGATGTTTATGTGGTATACAGGGATACCGGGGATGGAAAAGCCCCTGGAGGCGGTAAGGAAATTCTTGTTCCCGCTTTAAAGAGCGTAGTTAAAGAGATTAACCTGGAAAAAGGCTATATTTTACTTGAACTTCCGGAAGGACTTTTAGAGTAGCTTTTGACATGGCTCCGAAAGGATGAATGACCAGGGCAAGATGAAGATAAGGTGTGTAAAGCTGTGTTAATAAATATTATTTCCGTTTTTCCCGGGCTGTTTCAAAGTGTCTTTGCGGAAAGCATGATTAAAAGAGCCCTGGAAAAAGGTCTGGTTGATATCAGGATCCACGATCTTCGGGATTTTTCAGAAGACAAGCACCGCAGGGTCGATGATTCTCCTTATGGCGGTGGACCCGGAATGGTTATGAAGCCGGAGCCTTTCTTTAAGGCAGTAAGGGCTGTCAGGAAAGAATGCCCGTCAAAGGGAAGGGTTATTCTTATGTCCCCCCAGGGCTTATTACTTACGCAGGACAAGTTAAAAGAGCTCAGCGGGGAAAAAAATTTAATTGTTCTCTGCGGTCATTATGAGGGTGTGGACGAGCGGGTGAGAGCGCATCTGGCCGATGAAGAAATTTCTATCGGAGACTATGTTCTTGCCGGTGGGGAAATACCCGCCATGGTAATGGTAGACGCCCTCGTCCGGCTTATTCCCGGTGTTTTAAATGTTTCGTCCCTGGAGGAAGAATCCTTTGCCGATGGGCTGCTGGAATATCCCCAGTTTACACGCCCCCGGGAATACGAGGGAATGTGTGTTCCGGAAATTCTCTTGTCCGGAGATCATGAAAATATCAGGCGGTGGCGATATCAAGAGGCGTTAAAACGTACATTAAAGCTGAGGCCGGATCTCCTGCAAAAAAGGGGAATTATCGAGAGGGAACCGGATTCCTGAAAGGAAAAGGTGAAGTAAGGGTCTATTGTTTGAAGGGACCATTTATGTTATAATATCAGGCGGTGTTTTAACTGGAAAAAGCCCGTCTTACAGGTGAAAGGAGTTTGTGTAAATATGGATTTGATCAAACATGTAGAGAAAGAACATTTGAAAGAGCAAATACCGGGTTTTTCTCCCGGTGATACGGTACGGGTTCATTTTAAAGTTATTGAGGGCAACAGGGAAAGGATACAGGTTTTTGAAGGGGTGACAATCAAGCGCAAGGGCTGCGGTTTAGGCGAGAGTTTTACCGTGCGGCGCGTTTCTTACGGAGTGGGAGTGGAAAGAACTTTCCCGCTGCATTCCCCGAAAATTGAAAAGATCGAAGTTATGCGCAGAGGTCGTGTCAGGCGCGCCAAACTTTATTATTTAAGAGAACTCAGAGGTAAGGCCGCGCGGATAAAGGAGATAAAAAGATAGCAGGAATAAGAAAAGCAAGGCCCTTTTCTGTGATCAATGAAAAGGAGCGAGGCTTAAGCAATGGAAAATGATTACGGTACTGAACAAAAAAAAGGTGAAACTTTAAAAAAGGAAATAGGAGAATGGGCCAGGTCCATTCTTCTGGCTATTGTTCTTGCGGTTCTCATAAGGCTTTTCTTTTTCCAGGTAACTGTAGTCGAAGGAACATCCATGTTTCCCACCTTAAAGAACCATGAACGGCTGATTGTCAATAAAGCAGTTTATTATCTTAAACAACCGCATAAAGGTGAAATAATTGTCTTTAATTTTTCTCCCCGCCGGGACTTTATAAAAAGAGTTGTGGCCCTGGAAGGGGATGTGGTGGAGATTAAAAATGGACGGTTGTTTGTTAATAATCAATCTATAGAGGAACCTTATATTAAAAATTATAATACGATGGACTTCGGTCCGGCAGTTATTCCGCAGGGGCATGCCTTTGTCCTGGGCGACAATAGAAATAACAGCATGGACAGCCGCGATCCTGCGGTAGGTTATATTTCCCTGGAACAGATAAAAGGTAAAGCTTCGCTGGTTTTCTGGCCGCCGTTTAGCATGAGGCTGCTTTAAAGGTATAACATTTGGAAAGTTCAACGTAAAGTTCGGTGAAGGGCATGGAAAAAAGCTGGTATCCCGGCTTGATGGCCAGGGAAGAGAAAAGATTAAAAGAAAATCTCAAGTTTATTGATCTGGTCCTGGAGGTTCTTGATGCCCGCCTTCCCCTGGCAAGCAGGAATTACAGGCTGCAAAAAATGCTGGGGGATAAGAAAAGACTAGTCATTTTAAACAAAGCCGATTTGGCGGAGGAAGATATTACGGGCCGCTGGCTGGAAGTTTTGGCCAGAGAAAAATGGCCCGTTTTAGCTTTTAATGCCCGGGAAATCTCGGGGTTAAAGAAATTGGAAAAACTGCTGCTTGTAAACCGCCCGGAGAATTTGCAGTACAGGCGATCACTGCGTTTAATGGTAGTGGGCATACCCAATGTGGGGAAGTCTACTATTATAAACCGCCTGGTACATAAGTTTGCCGTAAAAACGGGTGAGAAGGCAGGTATAACCAGGGGGCCGCAGTGGATCAGGCTGCGTGCCGGATGGGAGATGATGGATACCCCCGGCCTTCTCTCTCCCTATTTTAAAAATAATGACAGCGCTCTGGCCCTTGCCGCTATCGGTTCCCTTGATTTTAAAGTTGTTGATGAAGAGAATACGGCAAAATGGCTTGTGGAACGATTTCTGACACGGGAAAAGTTTCTTTCTTTGATAAAATATTATGTGCTGGCAGATGATTATACCGGAAAAAGTGCCGCTCGGCTCCTGGTGGAAATAGGGTTATCCCGCGGTTGTTTGCAAAAAGGGGGCGGAGTGGATAAAATAAAGGCAGCCCAGCTGGTGCTCAGGGACTTTAGGAGGGGGGTGCTGGGGCGCATAACCCTGGAAAAGCCCGAGGATTATGAAGAATTATAATAATCTTTCTCATTGGACCGTATCAGAGCTAAAAAAGTACCTGGATTTGCAGGAAAAATTGACCCCTGGGGAAATCAGCACATTAAAGAGCGATAACAGGAGAAGTGTACAAAAGCTGCTCTCCTGTTTCATACAGCGACGGGAAAAGGAACTTGAAGAAAAAAAACGTTTACATAGAATGATCCTGAAGGAAGAATCTATCCGGGAAAGAGGTTATACCTTAGTTGCCGGGGTAGACGAGGCCGGAAGAGGCCCTCTGGCCGGACCGGTCGTGGCTGCGGCTGTTATACTCGAGCCGGAAGAAGACAGCTTTTGGTCGGAAATAAATGATTCCAAACAGCTTTCCCCTTACAAGAGAGAAACGCTGTACGAAATTATTACCTCCAGTGCCAGGGCTTTTGCCGTTGGTGCTGTAAACGCTGCCCTGATTGACAAGATTAATATTTACCAGGCCTCCCTGGAAGCCATGAGACTGGCAGTCCGGCAGCTCTGGCCCCAGCCGTATTTTCTTCTCAGTGACGGTTTTGCCGTCCCCGGTTTAGAAATACCCCAGGAGGCTGTAAAATACGGTGATGCTTTGTGTCTTTCCATTGCCGCCGCTTCTATTGTGGCCAAGGTTACCAGGGACAGGATCATGGAAGGTTATGATAAGATTTATCCGGAATACGGTTTTGGCAGAAACAAAGGCTATCCTACACCGGAGCACAAGGAAGCAATTAAGGTTTTGGGGCTTTCTCCAATCCACCGCCGGACTTTTAAATATGATTAGCAGGAGAGGGGTTTAATTCTTTGAAAAGGGATATTCCGGGATACAAAAAGAAACTGGGGGCCCTGGGTGAAAAAATTGCAGGGGAATATTTACAGGAAGTAGAAGGTTACAGGATTATCACCAGGAATTATACCTGCTCCTTTGGAGAGATAGATATTGTTGCCGCTGATAAAAGTACAATTGTTTTTGTGGAAGTCCGCTCCGGCAGCATCCCTTTTGCAGGCTTTGCGGAAGAATCAATAGGTTTTCGTAAACAAAAAAAATTAAAGCAGCTGGCCTCTTATTATTTAAAAGAAAAAGGGTTAAACGGCTGCCTGTCTCGTTTTGACGTTGTGATCCTGCTTTTTGAAAGAGAAAATTTAGTTGTACGGGAAATAAAACTTTTTAAAAATGCTTTTTGAGGAGAGGGGAACATTGCTTTCCAAACTTACTACCTGCGCCCTGCTAGGGGTGGAAGGATTCAACGTCTTTGTTGAGACGGATATAGCCAGCGGCTTACCCAACTTTAACCTGGTAGGACTGGCAGCCCCTTCGGTGAAAGAAGCCAGGGAAAGGGTTCGGGCGGCCATTAAAAACAGCGGTTTTAACTTTCCCGCCCAGCGTATTACCGTTAACCTGGCTCCAGCCGATTCAAGAAAAGACGGATCTGCTTTTGACCTGGCTATTGCTGCCGGTATCCTGGCGGCAACTGGGCAGATCCCTGCCGATTCTCTTCACGATAAGATATTTGTGGGCGAGCTATCCTTGGATGGTGAATTAAGGGAGATCCCGGGGGTAATGGCTATGGCTGCCTTTCTTAAAAAGCAGGGGGAAGATAAAGGGGGAAAATCCTTACAGTTAGTTCTTCCCCGGGGAAATGCCCTGGAGGCCACCCTGGCCGGCAATGTCTCGGTAAGGGGAGTGGCGAATTTAAAAGAGCTGGTAGCATATCTAAAAAAGGAGATCGCCCTGGAGGAGACAAGGGCAGATCTAGGGGCTATTCTTTCCGGCGAACGGGAAAAAGGACAACCTGATTTCAAAGAGGTAAAGGGTCAGTTGACAGCTAAAAGAGCGCTGGAGGTTGCAGCTGCGGGAGGGCACAACATTATTCTTACCGGACCTCCTGGCACGGGAAAAACCATGCTGGCCCGTCGGATTCCCTCCATTTTGCCCTCCATGACCCTGGAAGAAAGCCTGGAGGTTACAAAAGTACACAGCGTAGCCGGTCTTCTAAAGAAGGACAAGCCTCTTCTTACCCTAAGGCCGTTCCGGGCCCCGCATCATTCTGCCACTATAGCCGGGATACTCGGAGGGGGCAGGAACCCCCAGCCCGGGGAGGTAAGCCTTGCTCACCGGGGGGTCCTTTTTCTGGATGAGTTTCCCGAATACTCCCGTGAAGTTCTGGAAGGCTTAAGGCAGCCGCTTGAAGACGGAGAAGTGGTCATTACCAGGGCGGAAATGGCTGTTCGCTATCCTTCCCGGTTTATGCTGGTGGCTTCCAGGAACCCTTGCCCCTGCGGCTATTTCCAGCACCCGCTTCGGGAATGCAAATGTTCCGAAATGCAGATACGGCGCTACCGCATCAAGTCCTCCGGACCTTTAATGGACCGGATCGACCTGCATGTAGAGGTGCCTTCCCTGCAGTACAGGGACCTGGAAGGGGAACAGGAGGGGGAAAGCTCTGCTGCAAT
>QZJM01000003.1 GCA_003605065.1 Dethiobacter sp.
GTCTGACATAATCATCTCTCCTGCTCACAACCTTTTATTGTATCATAACATAGAGCAGGGTCAATGTCCAGCTTTTTCCCTCGCTTATGAGTAAGAGCCTGATGATATCAAAACTATACCCATGGAAGGTGGGGATATTGATGTCATCAACTACAGAACGAATGGACGAGAATCACTGGGCTTATGAAGAATTTAAGAATTTGGGAATCAACTGCGGCAGAACCATCAAGCGCTTCATTCGAACGATGATCACCCTGTCCGGAAAAATCCGCGAATCCATTGCTGGAGCGAGCGACAGTAAAGCGGAAGCCAAAGCGATGTATCGTCTGATTGAGAACAAAAAAGTGACAGAAGAAGTCGTATTGCATGCACACCGGAAAGCTACGATCCAGAAAATGAAAGAGAGCGGCGAGACCACCATTTTATCGATTCAGGACACCACCATACTCAATTATACCTCTCATAAAAAAACCAAAGGATTGGGCGATTTTGGCGCAGGCCCCGATCACAAAGGATTGATCGTCCATTCCGCGCTTGCCGTGACCCCCAAAGGGATTGCACTTGGACTATTGGATCAATTTATATGGACGCGCGACCCTGAGGAACGCGGCAAACGCACAGAGAAACGTCAGAAGCCGATTGAAGAAAAGGAAAGCTATAAATGGCTCAAAAGTATGGACAACAGTCATTCTGGTATTCCGAAAGGAATTCGCTTGGTTCACGTTGGAGACCGGGAAGCGGATATCTATGAGTTTTTCGATCATGCCCACGCCAACAAGCAAGATTTTTTGGTGCGCGTGGCTCAGAATCGAATGACGATGGAAGCCTGCAAACTGTTTGATAAAGTCAAACAGGAACCGTCAGCGGGTCATATCGTCGTTGAAATTCCCAGGGATACGCGCAGGAATCTGCCCAAGCGAGAAGCCACACTCGAAATCCGATATATCCGGGTGCATATACAAGCTCCTGCCAATACGCTCAAAAAATTTGTTAAAAACAGAAATGTAGCCTTATCGATTGTGCATGTTCAAGAACTCAAACCTCCCGAAGGAGTGGAACCCATCGAATGGTACTTGGTTACAAGCATGGACATCACCAACCTGGACGAGGCAGTAGAGAAGGTGAACTGGTATATACACAGATGGAAGATTGAGCGATTCCACTACATTTTAAAAAGCGGCTGTGAAATCGAAAAACTGCAAAACCGGACAGCCGAACGCATACAAAAATTAATCCTCGTATATTCGATTATATCTGTTCGCATCCTGGGTATGACCTATCAGGCCAGACAATGTCCGGAGGTGCCGTGTACAATGTTCCTGGAGGAAGAGGAATGGAAGGTCTTGTATTGTATGACCAATCGAACTTCCACTGCTCCCCAAACCGCTCCAACGATCAAAGAGGCCGTATCTTATCTGGCCAAACTTGGCGGATTCCTGGGACGCAAAGGAGACGGTGAACCTGGTGCTAAAGTGATATGGAAAGGGCTGAATGAGCTCAATACTGTACTTAAACATTACAGGTACCTATCTCCATAAATTGGATGCATTGTGGGTCAAGCATAGCCTTACGGGAGGGGCTTCCTGCTTCACCGGGAGCCTGCGGCCCCTCCACAGGCCTGACTTCCCGCGGTCCCCGCGGAAGGGAGGCTTTAGGCCACCTCCAGGGCCAGAGCTCTCTTCAGGATGTTCCACAGCCTGAATTTGTAGTTACGTATCACCTTGAGACTGGACGTATCGCTTGACATCTTCCAACTTCACCTCCCCTACGGAGGCTAAGAAGTAGCTCGGGGACCAGAAATGGCCGCCCCACAACTCCTTTTTTAGCTCTGGGAATTCCCGGAAGAGCAGGCGTGCTGAGGACCTATCGAAGTTGGAGAATTGTAATCCAAAGCAGGTGGCTGTGAGGATAGACAACAAAGGGCGGGTGACCCTACCCAAGAGCATAAAGGAAGCTCTGGGCGTGGAAACCGGGGACACCGTGTTTTCAAGTACGAGCCGGAAAGCAGGCAGGTGCAGCTGGCCCCGGCTGTAAACCCCTTCGACGTTGGCCGAGCACGCCATCAAAGAGCACCAGGAGGGGCGCACCCGGTCGATAGAGGAGCTCGCCCGGGAGCATAAAATACGCCTATGAACGCCCCTTTTAAGGTGCGCCTGACCATAAACGCGGAAAAAGACCTTTTCGGGCTGCGGAACTTGACGGAAAGGGCTAAACAAGCATCTTCACAAGTATTTCGCATAACGCTGGAGCCGGCAAGAGGACTTGAACCCCCAACATGCGGATTACGATTCCGCTGCTCTGCCAATTGAGCTATGCCGGCGTGTAAAATTATTATAACATAAATAGCTGCTAAATCAAGTTACAATTTGATTAGCCAGCGCTACACCTGTCAGCTATCATCTTTTACGCCCTTCAAACCTGGAAGATGTTTTTTTAAAACTTACCGGAAAGAGGTTAGAAACACAGCCGTGTTAAGAAAAACAAGCCCCGCTTATAAGTTGGAGCTTTCCATGCTTTTTCTGGAGGTTTTCAGGCGAAACCCGATTGTATTCAATAAATTTTGGCTTTCTAATATCATGTGAGAATATACCCCTCTTTGTCCAGCGCCTGGCCTGGTTTACATCATTGTTTCATACCGTCCAACTTTGCCACTGCCGTGGCCTGATTACAGGGCAGGTATACCCCCTTTACTGGGCCAACCTCCTGGTCCTTCTTCTTTTTTCCGCTCTCTTATTTTACCCGCCGTTAATTCTGATGCACCGCCGGCTCATTAAGTAATATTAAAAACTGTGGCTTTTTCCGGGCGGGATGATGATGCACCTGGAGCTTGTTTTTTCCTCCACCTTTTTCCTGAACTCTTCCGGATCCGCTTCAATGATGGGCCAGGTGTTGTAATGGTAGGGAATAACCTGGGGCGCACGGAGAAAAGAGACTGCCATTACGGCGTCGTCTATGCCCATGGTGAAATTATCTCCGATAGGCAGCAGGGCCAGATCCAGAGGGGTCAGCTCGCCGATAAGCTTCATATCGCTGAAGAGCCCGGTATCCCCGGCAAAGTAGATATTTTTGCTGTAATAGTGTACTACAAATCCGCAGGCATGGCCCCCGGCAATACCTGAACCGTGAAAGGCCAGGGTAACTTTAACCCAGCCGAAAGGGAAGTTGTACCTGCCGCCAATATTTAAGGGATGGGCGTTTAAGCCTTTTTCCTGGGCCTGAAAAGATATTTCGGCCGTGGATATGATCGTGGCTTTATTGGCCCCGGCAATTTCATAGGCCTCACCTAAATGGTCAAAATGGGCATGGGAGATGAGAATATAATCTGTTTTTAATTCCTCTGGCTTAAGAGGTGCGAGGGGATTTTCTCTTAAGAAGGGGTCAAACAGCAGGGTTTCTTTCCCTTTCTCTTCCAATAAAAAACAGGCATGGCCCAGGAAGGTAATTTTCGGCATTTTAAAACGCCTCTTTCCTAATTTTATTCGCTTAAATTATAGCATAAAAGGGTTTTTAAAAAAACTCCCGGATGTTAAGAAGTTTTCTAGAAAGAATGATTTAAGATTAATGTTTTTCTCCCAAACATCTTATTGACAGAGAAGGAAGCAGGTGGTAATATATAACTAACCAAGTTGGTAAGTAATAGGGAGGGATAAAAATGTTAGTTTCAAAATGTCCTGGCCAGGACCGGCGCAACTGGAAGCCTGAAGATATTTTCGAGCATGAATGTCCACACTGTGGTGCTACTGTTGAATTCTGGAAAACCGATGCCAAGAGCAAATGCCCCGGCTGCCGCAAAACGATACTTAACCCCAAATTTAACCTGGGGTGTGCTTTGTGGTGTGCTTATGCAGAGCAGTGTGTGGGTGATATCTCCGGGGTTTATACGCAAAGGCCGGAGGTCCTCAGGGATAGATTGGAAATTGAGGTGCGGAGGTATTTTATCGGTGAAAGCGACAGGTTGAAGTATACACTGGAGACGGTGGAAATTGCTTCCCGCCTCCTGGAGATGGAGAAAGAGGCCGACCCTCCTGTAATTGTATCTGCTGTCCTGCTCCATGATGTCGGTTATGCCGGATGCAAGAAAGAGTTGGGAGAGGGTACCGGGCTGGAGGCCTGCCTCGTTCAAAAAAGCGGGGAAATAGCCCGGGAAATAATGAAAGAGCTGAAGCTCCCCCACCACGTCCAGGAAGAAGTTTTGAAAATTATTGGCTGCGGCAGAGGTGCCGGCAACGGTAATGTCAACCATCAGCTCTGGCGGGATATAATGGAACTGGCCCGTTTTAAATTAGATGGGATGGGCGGCAGTCCTTCGCCGGAGGAAAAAGAGGCGTTTATCAGTCGCTTGAGAAGGGAAAGTTCCCGGAAATACGCCCGTAAAAATATGTGACATCCTCTCCTCACTGAAGTGAGGAGCTTCCCCTCGCGGGAAAGATGAGGTTAGCCAGCACTCTCCGGGTGATCCGGATCATTGCCTTGGCCTTAAGGGGTACCACACTCCCCTTTATAATGAATGAAAATGTTCTACTATTATAAACTCCACTTATAAACTCCACGCTTAACTCCCGGGCGGAAATGTTGCCATTGATTGCATTTACAAGGTTCGGAACTTTGGATTCTGCACTTGTTACTTTTACGCAATACACCTGCTGTAGGGGCGAAGCCAATTGGTTTATTCTTTTTCAAGCTTCTCTCCCGGGCTGTGCCGGTTATAAGCCTCTGCCAGGTCTTTAATCGTAGCATGTTCCAGTTCGGAGAGCATTTTTTCCTGGGTGCGGCTCCAGATGCGGTGCAGGGGGCAGTAGCTGGATTTAGCACAGTAATCCGGCTGCGTCAGGCAGCGGGTAAGTCCCACAGGACCGTCAAAAAGCTCGATGACCTGCCGGAGAGAGATATCTCCGGGGTCGACGAGCAGGCGGATACCGCCTGAAGGCCCCCTGGCGCTCTGAATAAGTCCCCCTTTTTGTAGAGCGGAAACAAGCTGGGGCACCAGGTTGGAAGGCGTAGCGTGGACAGCAGCCACCTCCCGGGAAGAGTAAAACCGGTCTTTGTCCCTTCCAGCCAGTTCAGCCAGGATGTTTATGGCATATTCCGCTTTTTTGGTAATCATGGGTGCCTCCCTGGAATTGAGTAATCCGGCTGCCGGACATTATCCCTAATAATCTAACCAGGTTAGTTATTTATATAATTATTATAACAAATTCTTTAATTGATTACACCCTATTTTGCCCCCAATTCCCCCAATTATAAACTGTTGACAAATACCCCGCTGTGATATATACTATGTAATATATCATACGAAAGGGGAGAAATGCACGTGGAGATTGCAAAACTTTTTATGAACGGTCGGAGCCAGGCAGTTCGGCTTCCCAGGGAATACCGCTTTGATGATTCGGAAGTATACGTAAAAAAAATCGGTGACATTGTCCTGCTGATTCCCAAGGACAGTGCCTGGAGAACCATGGAAGCCAGTTTGAGCCACTTTACGGACGACTTCCTTCTCCAACGTAATCAGCCCGCAGAGCAAAAAAGGGAAGAACTTTCATGAAATATATGCTTGATACAAATATTTGCATCTATATCATTAAGCAAAAACCACCGCAGGTTCTGGAAACCTTTCAAAGGCTTGAGGTAGGGGATGTATGCATCTCCACCATTACCCTAGCTGAACTGGAATATGGTGTTGCGAAAAGCCTGCACAGGGAAAAAAACCAAACCGCCCTGGCCGCTTTCCTGGTTCCCCTGGATATCCTGCCTTTTTCGGACAAAGCGGCGCTAGCTTGCGGGAAAGTGCGGGCCGCGTTAGAAAAAAAGGGACTTCTAATCGGTCCTTACGATTTGCTGATCTCATCCCATGCCCTTTCCGAAGGGTTAACCCTTGTAACAAATAATCTATCCGAATTTCAGCACATTCCGGGCTTACCCGTGGAAAACTGGGTACAGGAAACTTCCTAAAATCAGAGGATCAGACCCCCCTTTAAGATAAGAAAGAAAACGCCCCAGGTCTTCCAGGGGGCGAATCGGTTCTGTCCGGCAACTGGTAATTTTTACAGGAGGGACAGACCACTTTTGGGAGGAACTGGAAAAGCGATAGCTTTTATCGGTTCCGACCCGGGCATAACAAATTCTTTAATTGATTACACCCTAATTTAGAGTGTTTTTTTTGACAAAGTTCTGTATAATATAGTTGTGTGCCTGGAAGCTGCCTTACATATATTTGCCGGGAAAGGAAAAATGCTTTGTGATTATGTCGCTGGAAAACCTGCATAAAGGTTTTGCAAGTGCTGGCTATATCTGTATCCGCCAGAACCCCGAGATCAGGAAAAAACCGTCTATTGCCGAGACCCTGGATTGGGCCCGCACCCTGGTGAGCCTGAATATGGATCGCCTGCAGAGCAGCACTATCGAACGCACCTTGAATATACTGCTGAAATCCAGGGCCGACCAGCGCGTTTTCCGGGAACAGATGGGGGCGGAAACCCTGGAGAAAAAGAGCAGGGCCGGTTTGGTATCGTAAGGACGGTAACATTTCCACCCAAAAGGGAAGAGCGTAACAGTTTTAGATCGCGCCTGTAAAGACCTGCCGCAGGCTACCGCGCTGATCCGCCGCATGGCGCATTTGCTGGCCGGCCGTATTTCCCGCCGTTACCGTTACAGTAAAAGCCGGCGCGTATTGGACCTGCGTGCTACGATCCGCTCCAGCATACAGTCCGGCGGTGTTCCCTTTAAATTGAAGTATAGAAGCTGCCGGGTAAAAAAGCCCAGGCTTCTTCTGCTGTGCGATGTTTCCGCTTCCATGATCCGCTATACCAGCTTCGTGCTGCAGTTTATTTACAGCCTTAATACTGTGGTGCAGCGCATCGAAAGCTTTGTTTTTTCGGAAAACCTGGAGAGGGTCACCCCTTATTTCCAGCAGGGGCAGGATTTCGATCGTACCATGGCGGCGGTGGTTAGGGAAAGCGGCCAATGGGGCGGCGGAACGAGCCTGCACAAAGCTTTGCAGACCCTGATACTGCGCTATGGGGAGGAGCTTACCCGCAGTACCATTGTCATTATGGTCAGCGATACCAGGACTATTCGCCACAAGGAAGCCGTGGAGGAACTGCAAAAGCTGCGGGAGAAGGTCAAGGAAATCATCTGGCTTAACACGCTGCCCCGTGAGGAGTGGAACAGTTACTCCACGGTGGCGGCTTTTCAAAAGGTGGCAGCCATGTTTCCCTGCAATACCCTGGCAGATTTGGAACAGGTTATGTCCAGGAAATTTCTGTCTGCATAAATTAAAAAACCGTTCTCAAAGGAGGTGGATTGCCTGGTTCCACGGGGCCAGGTGAAAGATGACGAGAGAAAAGCTTATTGCGGTGGCAGGTAAAGGCGGTACGGGAAAAACTACTTTTTCCGCCCTTTTGCTGCGCTACCTGTCCACGCACTACGATGATAAGTCTATCCTGGCGGTGGATGCTGACGCCAACGCCAATCTAAATGAGGCCCTGGGCCTGGAAGTGGAGGAGACCATTTCCACGACGCTGGGAGATATGAAGGACCCACGTCTGGTCCCATCCGGGATGAGCAAGGACATGTTTATGCAAATGCGTCTCAGCCAGGCCCTGGTGGAGTCGGAGCAGATCGATCTTCTGGTTATGGGGAATCCTTCGGGTCCCGGCTGTTACTGCTATCCCAATGACCTGCTGCGCAACTACCTGGAAAAACTGCGCGTTAATTATGATTATGTTGTTGTGGATAATGAGGCGGGGCTGGAGCACCTCAGCCGCCGCATCATCAACAATGTGGATTACCTTCTTATTACCAGCGATGCTACGGCCCGCGGGATCCGTTCTGCCGGAAGGGTTTATGATATTATCAAGTCGGTAAATATTAATGCCGAAAAGATTTACCTGATTGTTTCCAGGACGCAGGACGGAGAGCTCAGTGATCTGCAGGAGGAAATAGCCCGGACGGGTTTGGAGGTAGTGGGCACTGTCCCCCTGGACAGCATGGTTATGGAATTTGACCTGAAAGGCAAGCCTCTCTTTCAGCTGCCCGGTGATTCTCCGGCTCTGAAAGCGGTGGAAAATATTGCCTTGAAGTTAAAGCTATAGTATGAAAATAGCGCCACTAAAAGGTTAAAGGATGTGAAAATTGGGTGTTAAGTTTAAAATTTTGCGGTGGGGCCCGGACGGTTACAGGTTCCTGTTTTTTCTTACAGGTGGGACAGAAGAAGGTACTGATTGATTGTGGTATGTTCCAGGGTGGAAAAGCTCTCAGAATGCGCAATTTTCTGGATTTCCCCTTTAACCCGGAGGAAATCGAATATCTTTTTCTAACCCATGCCCATATTGATCACAGCGGACTTATACCCAAACTGGTCAAGGAAGGTTTCCGGGGGGATATTTACACCACCCGTGCCACAGCGGATCTCTGTCGTATCATGCTGCCGGACAGCGGTCATATACAGGAAGCGGAGGCGGAGTGGGAAAACCGCAAAGCCCGCAGAGCAGGGTTGAGTGAAACGCCCCCCCTTTATACCGTGGAAGATGCGCTTGCTTCCCTGCAGTATTTCCGGGGGGTAAATTATGACGAGATCGTAACGCTTTCTCCGGAACTGACCTTTCGCCTGCAAAATTCAGGACATATTTTAGGATCGGCCTTACTGGAATTATGGGTTACGGAAGAGGGCCGAAAAAAATTTGTTTTTACGGGGGATCTGGGCAGAGAAAGGCAGTTTATTATCTGTGATCCCGATGTAATAGAAGAAGCTGACTTTTTAATCATGGAAGCTACTTACGGCCAGAGGGTTCACGAGGCCGAGGGAGAAAAGGAAAGGCTCCTGGCAGAAGTTATTAACTCTACCCTGAAAAGAGGGGGAAATATTGTGGTACCTTCCTTTGCCGTTGGACGTACCCAGGAGCTTATTTACATTCTTAACAGGCTTATTGACCGGGGCGAAATACCGCCCCTCCCCGTGTATATTGACAGCCCCATGGCTATCAAGACTACCGACCTTTTTATCCGGCATAAAGAATGTTTTGACCTGGAGATGAGGGCCTGCCTGGCTCGTGGTGAATGTCCCCTGCATTTCCCCGAGGCTAATTTTACCCCTACCGTACAGGAATCCAGGGCCATAAATGAAGTACATGGTGCCATGATTATCTCGGCCAGCGGTATGTGCGATGCCGGCCGCATCAAGCATCATCTCAAGCACAACCTCTGGCGGCCGGAATCTACCATTTTGTTTGTGGGGTACCAGGCGGAGGGCACCCTGGGACGACGCCTGCTGGAGGGGGCCAGGCATGTAACGCTTTTCGGAGAAGATATAGCCGTGCGGGCACGTATTACCTCTATCCAGGGATTTTCCGCCCATGCTGACAGGGATGAACTTTTGAAATGGGTGGGGAAATTTAAACAGAAACCATCCCAGATTATACTGGTACATGGTGAAACGGAGGCCCTGGAAAATATGGCGGCGCTGCTGGGCACAAAGTTCCAGGTTCATGTTTATATACCCTCTTACCTGGAGGAGATCTCCATGATGCCTATGGGGCGGGAACTGGAGCCCTCAGAGGAGTTTTCGGCCCGCTTCAAGGCCCAGCAGATTATCAATATGTGGGAGGAGAGCATTGCCGATTTCAGTTCCCTGCTTTTTTCATACCTGGAGGAGGAAAAAGATCTCGATTCACTCGTGGCCCTTGAAGAGCGGCTGGGTTTTATTGCCCGCCAGCTGGAGCAGGAAACCAGAGGTTTGAAGAGCCTTCCCCTGCTCTTTGGCCCTTCCCGGAAAGAGAGGGAAGAATATTCCCTGGAGGAAGAAAATGAGCAGGAAAATTTAGGGGAAGAGGCCAGCTAATCCGTTTTACAAAGATTTATGACTTTATCGTGAAGGAGGATGGTCACCGATGGAAGAGATCTTATCAGCCCGGGACATCCAGGAAATTATTCCCCATCGTTATCCTTTTTTGCTCGTAGACAGGATCCTGGAAGTTGTTTCGGGGCAGAGGGCTGTAGGGCTGAAAAATGTTACCATTAACGAGCCCTACTTTCAGGGGCATTTTCCCGGGGAACCGGTGATGCCGGGAGTCTTTATCGTGGAAGCCATGGCCCAGGTGGGGGCGGTAGCGCTGCTCAGCAGAAGCGAATTCCAGGGAAAACTGGCCCTGTTCAGGGGGATAGACAAGTGCCGCTTCCGGGGAATGGTTCGTCCCGGGGATACTCTTATCATGGAAGTGACTTTTACTGCCCTGAAAGGAGTCGTTGGCCGGGGAAAGGGGCAGGCGCATGTAGGTGATAAACTTGTTGCTTCCGGTGAGTTGATCTTTGCCCTGGCGGACAGGGGAACCCAGGATACTGCCCTCTGAAAAACCAGGAGTTAAAATAAAAAAGTTTTCGCCAGCGTGAATGTACGGAAACCATATTTTTAAGAGGAAAAGGGGAACGGGGATGGACTTTTACAAATCGTCAGCAGGAAACGGGAAAAAAATTGTCACTGTTATCCCCGGGGACGGGATTGGACCCGAGTGTATCAATGCGGCCAGGCGTATTATCGATGCTGCCGGCGTACCGGTTGAGTGGGAGGAAAGGCAGGCCGGGGCCAGTGTTTTCAGGCAGGGAATCGCCTCCGGCGTCCCTCATGAGACGATCGCTTCCATTCAAAAGACGCGTGTGGTGCTGAAAGGCCCGCTGGAAACGCCGGTGGGTTACGGTGAAAAAAGTGCTAACGTGACACTGCGCAAGCTGTTTGAAACCTACGCCAATATACGCCCTGTGCGTGAGCTGCCCGGTGTCGTTACGCCTTACAGCGGGCGGGGGATTGACCTGGTCGTGGTAAGGGAGAACGTTGAAGACCTGTATGCCGGGATCGAACATATGCAGACCCCCGGCGTGGCCCAGTGCCTGAAGCTAATCACCCGCAAGGGGTGTGAAAAAATAGTACGCATGGCCTTCGAACTGGCGCGGGCAGAAGGGCGCACGGGTGTGCACTGTGCCAGCAAATCCAACATCATGAAGCTGACGGAGGGTATGCTCAAGCGCACTTTTGAAGAAATCGCCAAAGAATACCCGGACATAGAGGCCGGCCATATCATCGTCGACAACTGTGCTCACCAGCTTGTCAGGAGACCGGAACAGTTTGACGTTATTGTCACCACGAACATGAACGGCGACATTATCAGCGACCTGACGTCTGCACTGGTGGGCGGCCTGGGTTTTGCCCCTTCAGCCAACATCGGCAACGATGTGGCCATTTTTGAAGCCGTGCATGGATCCGCACCCAAGTACGCGGGCAGGAATGTGATTAATCCCACCGCAGTAATACTGTCGGCTGTCCAGATGTTACGTCACCTGGGAGAGTTTGCTTCTGCTGCGCTGGTTGAGAACGCGGTGCTGGTGACACTGGAAGAGGGTAAAGCCCGCACCGGCGACATCGTGGGCTATGACAGGGGGGCTTCTACCAGCACCTACGCGGAGATGATTATCGCCAACCTGGGACGCCAGCCCAAAAACTGGCAGGTGCGCGACTACAAACAGTTGAAGCTGCCGCAGGTTACGGCCGCCCCCGACCTGGTCAAGGCCGGATCGCGACGGGTGATAGGCGTGGATGTCTTTGTGGAGTCCGGTCAAAGCGCAGCAGAGCTGGGGCACAGCCTGGAGCAAATTGTGGCCGCCTCCGCGCTAAGGCTTAAGATGATCTCCAACCGCGGGACGAAGGTCTATCCGGCTGCCGGTACCTTTACCGACTGCGTGGATCACTGGCGCTGCCGCTTTGTGCTTCGCGACGAAAGGGAAGAGCTTAAGGACGAGCAGCTTTTCTTACTGCTGGCGCAGGTTTCCGCCAGGCACCGCTGGATGCATATCGAGAAGCTGCAGGAAATCGATGGGGAAGCTGCCTTTACCATGGCTCAGGGCGAGGATTGAACAGCAGCTGCGCCGCTGCAGTCATAGCCCGGCGGCAGAAGCCTGCCTTCACCATGACTGGGAGCGAAGTTTCAGCCCGGAAAATAGGTGTAAGCCTGCCGTTAAAGGGAAAGCCTTAGGCGGGAAGCGGGCTTATGGAAAGATTATGGTGTTTTTTTCCGGGATAATTGCTTGTCTCCGTTGACAAGCATAAATATTTATATTAACATGTGAATAGCACTATCCTGAAAATGCAAATCTGTCATAAATAATCCTTTGCCCATGAGAGAGCATTTTCATTCCTCCGATGGTGAAGCAAAGCTTCATGGGTGTCTAC
>QZJM01000036.1 GCA_003605065.1 Dethiobacter sp.
AAGGTTGGAGTAATTGAGTAATATAATGGGGGTATGATCTATGGAGACGAAATTGGTATCTTGGTTCAGTGAGATTGGGCAAGGAGATGATGCTGTATTTGGTAAAAAGTGTGCCAATCTAGGTGAGATGACTAGGCTAAAGATGCCTGTACCCCTTGGTTTTGCTATCTCGGTTTCTGCTCAGGAAAAATTTTTAGAGGAGACGGGGGCGCTCCGGGAAATTCAAGAACTGCTAAGCCGGGTTGGGGATTTAAGGGACATCAATCTGCAAGCCGAGGTAAGCAGGGAAATACATGATATTATAGTGGGAAAAGAGTTGCCTTCAGACCTGTACAATGTCATCGGTTCATATTATGATGAGCTCTGTTCTAAGCGGGGACGTGAGGCAGTGGTTTCGGTAAGGTCTGCCGGGGTTAAAAGCCATCCCGGCATGTATGAGACTTACCTTAACATCGGGGGCAAACAAAAAGTGCTGGATAAGGTAAAGAGAGTATGGGGAAGCGCATTCAATTCGAGGACAATAGCCGCACGTGTCCAGCAGGGGTTACCAATTGCCGACTCTCCGTGTATAGGTGTCGGTGTGGTGGAAATGGTGAATGCCCGGTGTGCCGGGGTTTGCTTCACTGTTCATCCGATAACAGGAGACACGCTTAAGGCCATGATTGAGGCTAACTGGGGGCTGGGGGAAAGTGTTGTCGGAGGAAAAGTGAGTATTGATATGTATGTTGTAGACAAGGAAAGTATGAAAGTTATAGAAAAGACCCTGGGGGAGAAAAAGCTGCAAATAGTCCCAAAAGAAGAGGGGGTCGTGGAGGATGAGGTGCATCCTGAAAAGCAGGCTGCCCATGTGCTTAGCGATGAGGAGGCAGCTGAGATAGTAAGGATGGGTAAGGCTCTTGAATCATATTTTAACCAGCCTCAGGACCTGGAATGGGCCATTGATGACCAACAGCCATTTCCTCAGAATATTTACCTGCTGCAAACCCGCCCTGTGGTAGGGGTGAAAGTCCAAAAGCTAAAGACGTCTGAAAAGCATGTTATAGATGACCTGCTGAAGAAGTTCTTTTAGGATTCTGGATTCAGGAAGGCCAATACTAAAGCTTGAGCAAGGGAAAGGATGTAGAAATGAAAGAAGGGACGAATATATTTGACCTGTCAGGGAAGGTTGCACTGGTTACGGGAGGCAGCAGTGGTTTGGGTCGGGTTTTCTGTGAGGCTCTGGCCGAGTTTGGAGCGGATGTCTCTCTAACTTATAACGTGGATGAGAAGGGAGCCAGGGAAACCGCAGAGCTTATAAAGAACCTTGGACGGCAGTCGTTGGTGATCAAGGCTAATGTCAACAATCCTGATGTGGTTCAGCATATGGTAGATGAGACGGTAGCAAAGCTCGGGAGCATTGACATCCTGGTTAATAACGCCGGGATAAATGCCAAACCGGCTAAAATAGCCGAAATGGCAATTGAGGACTGGGATAAAGTCCTGAGTATTGATTTAAGAGGGGTGTTCCTCTGCACCCGAGCAGTTCTTCCGGTCATGGTAAAGCAAAAGAGAGGGAGTATTATCAATATTGCCTCGATAAAGGGGATAAGGGCTTTCTTTGAACTTACTGAGATATTGCCCCTCGCCCATTACAGCGCGGCTAAGGCAGGTGTTATTAGTCTTACCAAGGAGACAGCAGTCGAGTATTCCAGGGATGGAATTCGAGTGAATTGCATAGCTCCGGGGTGGCACCGTGGAACGCGGCTCAGCCGACAGTGGCGAGAGGAAGCTTGGCAGGAAGAACAGCGCCAAAAGTACGAGGATGCCATTAGCCGGATAACTCCCATGGGACGGAGAGGAGAGATAAGCGAACTTAAGGGGCTGGTAGTATATCTGGCATCAGATGCCTCCAGCTTCATGACCGGTCAGGTTTTAGCTTCAGATGGTGGTATCTGTACCTGAAAGGGCAATCGTGAAGGAGACAGAGCATTACCGTCATTTCTTAGATAAAGAGGGGCTTTTTGTGCAGCATTGCCGGAGGAAGAAGTAAGGGAAATTACTGGCCTGGTCAATGAAGAGTTACTAGCTAGCCGAATTTAATGAATTCTTCGAACAACTCTAAAGTTCAGGATGCTCTGCTGCTCGACTCTTTCAGAAGAATATTCATTTGCTGAAAATTGTTAAAAAGGAAAGTAACTAGAGGTCAAAAAAAATCACTATGTTAGCTAGAATGAGATGAAAGAAATTAAAGAGGAAAGCCGATGATAAAAAAAACGAGGAAAACTATAGTGTTGCTCGGGACATTGGATACCAAGGGAATTGAGATTGACTACATTAGGGAGAAGGTCGTGGAGCGTGGTCACCAGGCCATTTTGGTCGACGTCAGCATGCTGAATGACCCTTTAATTAAGCCTGATATTGGGTGGCGACAGGTCTTAGCAGAGAGTAAGACACAAGTTGATGAACTAGCTCATCTAAAACAAGAGGATCGTTGTTTGGCGATGATTGACGGAGCAATAAATGTAATCCAGAAGCTCTATTACTCTGGGAAATTAGATGGGATCATATCGCTTGGCGGCTCAGTTGGTACATCACTGGCCGCTTCTGTAATGAGAACTTTGCCCTTGGGTATCCCCAAAGTGATCGTTTCTACAGTAGCTTCAGGCAACGTCCGTCATTATGTAGGTGCTACAGACATCGTTATGATCCCGTCAGTGATTGATATCTGGGGCTTGAATCACATAGCCAAAAGGCTCTTGGCTGAGGCCGCTGGAGCTATTGTGGGTATGGTAGAAATGGATAGTGGGTCCTTGCCCTCGGAGAAGCCTCTTATTGCAGTATCAGTCCGCGGCGTTATACCCTCTTGTGTAAGTACAGTCAAGCGTCTGTTAGAGGTTGAAGGCTTTGAAGTAGTCTGTTTTCATGCTGTAGGGCAAGGTGTAGCCATGGAGGAATGGGTGGAGCAAGGGTTATTTGCGGGTGTTCTTGACCTCGTCCCGGTTGAACTGACTGAGCAACTCTTTGGGGGAATTTTCAGCGCTGGACCACATAGGCTAGAATCAGCAGGTAGAAAGGGCATACCCCAGTTGATAGTCCCTGGTTGCATTGGGTTTATCTGTTTTCAAAGGGAGGACGATATTCCAGTAGCGCTGAAGGATCGAAAAAGAAGGGCACACAACCCCAATCTCATCTGTGTTTGGCCAAGTAAAGAAGAGATGACTTTGGTTGCCAAGGTTATGGCTGAGAAGCTGAACAAGGCCATTGGTCCTACGGCGGTGATAATTCCTATGAAGGGCTTTGCCGGTGAAGGGTGGGACATGGATCCTGAAACTATTCTGGCTTTTACCCAGACATTGACGGAACATCTTAAACCGGAGATTGAGTTTATTGAGGTAGATGCTCATATTAACGATACATTCTTTGCCGAGAAGGTAGCAGCTCTATTTATCAAGTTATTTCATGAGTTCAACCGAAGAAGGAAAGCACTATGCAAAGACTAGTCTTTGTCTTCAATGTAAATCAGGGCTAATACGGTAGAGCTTGTTTTCTTGGCCGGGATGTCTAGATTTCTAATGTGAACGTGCTCACCGCCAGTGATCTCGCCCAGATGGACGAGGTCACTGGAATCCTGGCCATTCAAAAACATCATATGCAAGTTTAAAAAAAGTGAAGAGTTATGAGGAAAGCTCTCCCGTACCACTTGGTGGTTAATTGCTCGCAATGATCAATGGATGTCCTTAACATTTAATTAAAGTGGGGTAATAACATGGATAAAATTGAATTTGTCGATCAATCTATACGTGATGCACAGCAGAGCCTCTGGGGTTTCCGGATGCCCACAGATATGATAACTCCAATCGCGCCGGTGATGGATCAAGTTGGATACAAAGCGATAGGAGTTGTCGGTGGACGCGGTGCTGTTGTGGCTATCCAGTACCTTCGTGAGAATATTTTTGAGAGGTTCAGACTTCTTTCTCAGTTGATGCCAAGAACCCCTCTACGGTCATCATTTGTAGCCTGGGCGACATTTGGATTTAATGTTGAGCCTATTGCTGCCAATGAACTCTGGATAAGACGGGCAGTTGCAAATGGAGTAAAGAGTTTCTGGGTTTGTGATTACCAGAACATGATGGATAGACTTAGCTATCTTGTTAAGGTAGCCAAAAAGGAGGGGGCTCAGGTGGTGGGAGGACTAATGTATGCACTCAGTCCTGTGCATACCGATGAGCTCTTTGCTCAAAAGACAAGAAAACTAGCCGAGCTGGAGGGTGTTGATCTAATACAGTTGGAAGACGCGAGCGGGGTACTCACGCCTGAGCGCACCCGGACCCTCCTGCCGGCGATTGTAGCTGCAAGTAAAGGAAAGCCGGTGGAGTTACATGTCCACTGCAACACAGGGCTGGCTTCGCAGTGTTATGTAGAGGCTATGAAACTGGGTATTAAGAATCTGCACACCGCCGTTTCCCCGCTAGCTAACGATACTTCGTTGCCCTCGGCAGAAAACACTATTGAAAATGCTCGCCGTCTTGGTTACTCCCCAAACCTTGATGAAGAGGCACTTAAAACCGTGTCCGACCATTTCAAAAAAATGGCCCAGGAAAGGGGGATGAGAATAGGAGTGCCGTTAGAATACAATATTCAGAATTTCGAGCACCAGATACCCGGAGGAATGATGGGCACCTTGAGAAATCAGCTGGCCGAGGTAAAGCAGGAACATCGGCTTGATGAAGTGCTGGAGGAGGTAGCTCGAGTTCGTGAGGATTTAGGTTATCCGGTTATGGCTACACCCTATTCTCAGATAGTTGGAGTCCAAGCACTATTCAATGTCATTGGAGGACGATATAAAGTAATTTCTGATGAGGTAATCATGTATGTGCTTGAAAATTTTGGAGAGACGGATGGGCCTGTAAACCAAAATGTAAAGGACAAAATATTGGGCTCAGCTAAAGCTAAAAAGTTGGTAAATTGGAAGCCTGCGGAAATAACCATTGAAGATCTGCGAAGACTTGAGCCCGGACTTTCCGATGATGATCTTTTACTTCGAATTGCAAATCCTGACGCAGAATTTAAGAATAAGCTAGACGCTTTATATGGAGGTAAGTAGATGGAAAAGAATATTGTTCTTATCGGAACTCTTGACACTAAGGGGGAAGAATCTTTTTACGTAAAGAATTTACTTGAAAAGAACAATTACCGGGTTATTAGCATTGATGTGGGCACCGGTGCCCGAGGCAAGCTGGTTTTTCCTCCTGATTATCCCCGGGAAGAGGTTTCCAAGTCGGGGGGGAGCGACATGAAGGAAATCCTCTCTCTGGGAGAGAACGGCCAGGAAAATCGCATTATCGAAATAATGTCAGTGGGTGCAATGAGGATTTGCCGGCAGCTCTATGAGGCGGGCAAATTGGATGGTATCATATCCCTGGGCGGAACTATGGGGACAAATCTGGGGACGAAGGTCATGAGAGCTTTGCCTTTTGGTGTGCCCAAGGTAATGCTCTCTACAATAGCTTCAGGTGACACTCGTCCATACATCGGTACCAAGGACATTGTTATGATACCGTCTATTGCTGATATTGCCGGTTTAAATAGAATAACCGAGGTTACTCTTACCCAAGCAGCCGGGGCAGTCATGGGAATGGTCGCTGCTGATAAAGTAAAAGCCTCGGAAAAGCCAATCATCGCAGTCACTACCCTCGGCGGCACCACAAACTGTGCCTTGCAGGTTAAGAAACAGCTTGAGGGAAAGGGTTATGAAGTGGTCATCTTTCATGCTAACGGCTGCGGTGGCAGAGCTATGGAAGAGATGATTGAGCAAGGTCTTATCCAGGGAGTTTTCGACTTGTCAACCAACGAGGTGGTAGATCATATTTATCAGGGATGGGGTGATGCCGGGCCGACGAGACTGGAGGGAGCAGCCGGAAAAAGAGTGCCTCAGCTCATAGCCCCGGGTAATATTGACCACATCGTCTATTCCTCACCCGACAAAATCCCCGAGCGATTTAAAAACCAATACATCCATGTTCACGGGACTGGTATCTATGTGTTGCGAACGAAGAAGAACGAAATGATTGAAGTGGCTAAGGTTATGAGTGAGAAGATAAATAAGGCCAAAGGGAAAACCGCAGTAATCCTGCCTCTAAAGGGTCTCTCTATTCTAGACAAGGTTGATAAAGAATTTGACGACAAAGAGGCGAATTTTGCCTTTTTCGAGACTTTAAAACAGAATCTCAATCCTGAAGTGGAAGTTAAAGATGTAGACGCTCATATTACCGATAGTCTGTTTAGCGATGAAGCAGCAAAAATGCTCTACAAACTTATTAAAGAGCAAGCTGTTTAGATAGGCGTGAAAACGATGAAGCCAAATTTAGAATGCGGCCCATGTTTACTGAAATGGGTGTATGATAGAGCAGGGATTATGGTCGGCGAGGAGAAGCGCTTCGAACTCATCCGAAATATCCTGTCAGTGCTCTCTCGGGAGTTTTGTTCAACGGGTAATGTCGGCTGGTTAAGCAACAGGATTATGAACTCTATCCATGAGTTCGTCATTGATTCTGCCCGTTATTTCGAAGGAGTGAAACTCCAGAGTAATAAAGTAGCGGAGGAATTATTACCCTTGGCACGTAATTTTATCGAAGAGGGCCAAACAGACCGGGAAAGGTTTGAGCGGGCTTGTGGTTTGTCTGCAGGGACAAATGTTGCTCCCATTGGATTGCCTTCTGAAGGTTTCAAATTTGAAGAAGCCTTAAATATGATGATGCAAAGAAATCCGTTGCCCGCCGTTATAGGAAATTTATTTAAGGCCGTTCGAGGGGCTACTCATATTCTATACATAGCAGACAATGCCGGCGAGATAGGTTTTGATTCTCTTTTCATAGCCAGACTCAAAGAGATGGGCCTTAACATCACCCTGGTTGTGAAAGAAGATCCTTTTTTTGAAGATGCCACAACCAGGGACGTTTCTTTCTTCAAACTGGATCAATTAGTCGATAACATCCTTACCACAAACGGGTACTTTATACCGAACGAGACGACACCCTCCCTTTCCGACTCCTTTAAGAAGAGCGATCTAGTAATAGCTAAAGGCACTGGTAGTTACGAAGCCCTGAAAGACGAACGTAATGGGAAGACGATCATTTATCTGTTAAAGGTAAAATGCAAGCCTATTGCGATGAGAATAGGAGTAAATACAGGAAACTTCGTTGTAAAGCTCGAAATGGCTTGATTTATGTCGATACTATCGTGGATTTAAGCGACAATTGATAGGATGGTGGATGTAAAAATGGTTGGTATAACTTCATATGGTGTTTATGTACCGTTTAACAGGTTAAGTCGTGATGAAATTGCAGGGACGTGGGACACCGCTAGCATGGGAGGAGAAAAAGCGGTTGCCAATTTTGACGAGGATGTAATCACAATGGCAGTGGCAGCTGCTCGTGAATGTATAAAGAAGAAAGAATTGGGTGAGGTCGATGGTCTATTCTTAGCCACAACATCCTCTCCCTATAAAGAGAAACTAGCAGCCAGTATTGTTGCTGCAGCGCTCGATCTTTCTCCATCCATCCGTACGGCTGATTTCACCAATTCTCTGAGATCTGGGACGATTGCTATGAATTCGGCAATTGATGCGGTCAAAAGCGGCGCAGCCAGAAACATTATCGTGGTAGCTGCAGATTGCCGCTTAGGCGTTCCCCAAAGTGGTTTGGAGCAGATCGTTGGAGATGGCGCAGCTGCCGTAATGATTGGGGATTCTGGGATTATTGCCAGCATCGATGGAAGCTACTCACTCTTTAATCCATCGATCGATATCTGGAGAGAGGAAAAAGACCCTTTCATTCGCTCCTGGGAAGAGAGGTTCGTGATCGTCGAAGGGTATCAGAGGTATATGAAAGATTCGGTTTCAAGGCTCATGAAAAATTGCGGTGTATCATCCAAAGACTTTTCAAGGGTAATTCTTTACGGTCCCGATGAAAGGAATCAAGTCACCCTGGCAAAGATTTTAGGCTTCAATTCAAAGCAGATACAGAATACTTTCTTTTCTCAGATAGGGAATCTCGGAAATGCTGCAGCGATGATGATGCTTGCTGCAACGTTTGAGGACTTAGAACCAGGAGACAAAATTCTGTTTACGAATTACGGAGACGGAAGCGATTCTTTCATTCTAAGTGTAACGGAGGAGATAAAAAAGGTCAGCAAGACAGGGGACATAAGAAGTCAATTGAATTTCAAAAGGAATATTTCGTATGGAAAATACATAAAATGGCGACGCTTATTTGAATTGGAAGAGCCGCGCCGTCCCAAACCACCCACCCCTTCCATTACCTGTATTTGGAGAGAACAGAAAAAAATCTTTACCCTTTATGGCGTTAGATGTAAAAAATGCGGAACAATCCAGTTTCCTCCTCAGCGAGTATGTGTAGGCTGTCAGACGATGGATGATTTTGAAAATTACAAGCTCTCAGATAAAGTTGGAAAGATTTTTACACTTTCTGTGGATTATTTGGCAAGGAGTTTAGACCCTCCAACGGTATTTTCAAGCGTCGATTTCGAGGGCGGCGGAAGAGCAACCTTTATGATGACTGATTGTGATCCATCACAAGTCCATATAGGGATGGATGTGGAGATGACATTTAGAAAACTCTATGAAGAAGGTAGGATAAATAATTACTATTGGAAAGCAAAGCCGTTACAAAGGAGGTAAAATATGGAAAGCATCAAAGATAGGGTTGCTATCATCGGTATGGGCTGCACCAAATTTGGAGAACTCTGGGATAAAAGCGTTGAGGATTTGATTGTGGAAGCAGCAAAAGAGGCATTCGAGGATGCTGGAATTCAACCAAGAGATGTTCAAGCTGCTTGGGTGGGAACAGTGGACTCGGGCATAACAGCGATCACATTAAGCTCTCCCTTAAAGCTTCAGTACATACCGGTCACCCGAGTTGAGAATATGTGTGCCACTGGTGCTGAGGCCTTGAGAGGAGCAGTTTACGCCGTGGCTGCGGGTGCTTGCGATATTGCTTTGGCTGTAGGTGTTGAGAAACTGAAGGATACTGGCTGGAGTGGGGCTCCTGACGCGAATGTGGTCGGTTGTTCCCGAATAGGAGTTTCAGGTACTGAACCTGCATGTTCTGCACCCTCGGTATTTGCCATGTTGGCCAATAGATATTTTCATCACTTTGGAATCGATCCTGAGCAGGGGAAGCGATATATAGCTCAGATCGCGGTAAAAAACCATTACAACGGGAGTTTGAATCCAAAGGCACATTATCAAAGAGAGATAACGATGGAACAAGTTATGAATGCTCCCATTGTGGCTTGGCCTTTCGGGGTATTTGATTGCTGTGGCGTCAGCGATGGAGCTGCCGCAGCTATCGTTACACGAGCTGACATGGCGCGCAATTTTCGAGAGGATCCGATCTACATTAAAGCGATGGCACTCAGTGCCGGCGCGCGACAAGCTCAATTAAAACAGGATTACGACTACGTCCATGTTGAAGAGAGTGTAATTAGCAGTAAGAGGGCCTATGCTGAAGCGGGGATTAAAAATCCACGTAAGGAACTAAACATCGCAGAGGTTCACGATTGTTTCACTTTCCATGAAATGTGCCTTTATGAGGATTTAGGATGGTGTGACAAGGGGAAGGCATGGGAGGATATAGAAGCCGGGACTTTCAGATTAAAAGGGGAACTCCCTGTGAATACGGACGGAGGGCTGAAATGTTTCGGTCATCCAATAGGTGCAAGTGGTTTGAGAATGATGTATGAGGTATATAAACAGCTGCAAGGAAAAGCTGGCCTCCGTCAAGTAAAAAATCCACAGCTAGGGCTAACGCATACTATGGGTGGTATTATCGGAGCAGCAGTAGTTAGTTGCGTAATTGTGGGAAACCAGAAAGGATAGTCAATTTATTAATCAAAATCTATTGATAAGAAAGAAGGGCTCTTTTTAGTGAAGAGTTGCTGGAATAAAATTTCTAAATATGAACTTGAAAGAAGAGATAAAAACGTGGAAGCAACAATTAATGCACATATGCCCGGACTGGTGACCAGGGTTAGTTATTGTAAAGTATATATTCAGCAAACCCGGTATCATAAAAACCGGATTAATCCTCTTCCGGCCCATTGATAACAGATTTCGGAAGTCTTTGCGTAAAGGAAAGAGGAAAACATCTTTTTCCGGCACGACCCGTCTCTTCATTTTTTCATTTCGTCCCCGGCCTTTGGTAAATCCGGCATAGGTCCAGCTTGCTGCAAGGGAAATAAGTCCTTGCGAGCCACTCTTGTCATTGCCGCCCGGTCCGCAGTAAAGACCAAAAGCACCTTACCTTTCCTCTCAGTATCACCGGATTGCCGCCAGAAGGGGCGGTAACCGTGCAGCCGTCGCCATAGGTCATACAATACTGGTCATCGCGTACCACATTTTGCCTTATATCGAGCTTGGCGCTGATTACTTTGACCAGCGCAAGAAAAATATCGTGGTAAAGAATGTATTGAAGCGTCTGGAATCATTTGGTTTCGAGGTCACGTTGGAAACTGTTGCTTAACAGGCAGCAGATAAAGTTAAAGCATGAAAGTCTAAAAATACACCTTAGCAGTTACGGTATCTTATTGCCTCGTTACAAATGTTTTCAGAGTAGACAATCATGCTGCCAAGGCAGCACCATCAGAAGGATGAAAATGCTAAAGAACCATTTTCGGGATAGAGTAGTAGTAGAGTAGTAGTTAAACCGGCAGGAAAATATAATAAAAGTGAGGAAATATTATTAAGTTTGATTAAGATTGAGAATCTCTGTACTTGTTATCTTAAGAAAGCGGGGTTAGGATTTTGGAGAAGCGAAAAGGTCTTGTTCTTGTTTATACGGGAAATGGAAAGGGGAAAACAACGGCGGCGCTGGGCCTGGCCCTGAGATCCATCGGGCACGGCCGCCACGTGTTTATGGTCCAGTTCAAAAAAAGTGACTCTAGTTATGGGGAAATCCAGGCAATTAGCAAGTACTTACCTGACTTCAGAGTTTTACAGTCAGGAAAAAATAAAATGTCCTCTGACGGGGCCCTTGTTGAGGATGAGAGAAGCGTTGTTTTAGATGGTTTTAACCAGGGGAAAGAGGCGCTGGTTAGTGGAGAGTATGACCTGGTAATCTTTGACGAAATAAATGTAGTTATGGATCACGGGCAGCTTACCGTTCAGGAAGTGAAAGATATGCTATCTTTACGACCGGAACATGTGGATGTGGTTTTGACCGGACGCAATGCCCCTGAAGAGATTGTAAATATTGCCGACCTCGTCAGCGAGGTGCAGGAGATTAAACATTATTTCCATGCGGGTGTTAAGGCCAGGGCAGGTGTAGAATTTTGACCGGAGAGCGTCTTCTTCTATTTATTATTTATAAACTGGATACCTTCCTCTATTGAATTCTTACACAAACAACACAAGAGGGATGAAAAAGCGCTCTGCATTTTATCTCCTCAGAATTAAGTGTCATGCTATTCGAGAAAGCTGTAGATGTCAATTCAAATTGGTACATTTATGGGCATGGAAAAAGGTACAGATACGGGCATTGAAAATTCCCCATTATGGGTGGTATACGTACCGGTAT
>QZJM01000048.1 GCA_003605065.1 Dethiobacter sp.
AGAATTCCTATATTTGGAGCCGGAAACTCTGGACGAAGCACTAAATAAAATGGAAAATTCCAAGAACAAATGTGAGATAATTGCCGGGGGAACCGATCTACTTATAGCGATGAAGCAACGGCTGAAAACCCCCGAATATTTAATTAATTTGGAGAAAATTCCCGGTTTAAAAAAGATAAATGAAGAAGCAAATACGATTAAACTGGGACCTATGAATACGCTGGATGAAATTGCTTCTTCAGATTTAATCAAAGCAAGATTGCCGGCTTTAAGGCAGGCTGTCTGGGAAGTGGGTTCCCCGCTTCTACGTTCCCTGGCAACAATCGGTGGAAATATATGTTTAAATACCAGGTGCCGTTTCTATAATCAATCCTTTTTTTGGCGTTCTTCGCGGGACAAATGCTATAAAGCGGGAGGCAGCCTCTGCCATGTGACAAATCAAAATGATACATGTTATTCTACTTTTGCAGCCGATACCGTTCCAGTGCTTATTTCTTATGGTGCACGCATTAAACTAATAGGACAGGCCGGAGAAAGAGTGCTGCCTTTAAAGGAATTTTATACTGGAGACGGCCGTGCACCAAATCAGATATTGAAGGGGAATAACGAAATATTAACGGAAATCGAAATACCGGTTCCGGAGGAAAATGTACGCAGCCTATATAAAAAATACCGCCTTCGTCAATCTATAGATTTTCCCCTGATAGGTGTTGCCGTATCTCTGAATATTAACACAGAAAAATATTGTGATGATATTTATATAATATTAACCGGAGTGGGATCCGCACCCCTTGAAGCAAAAAAAGCAAAGGAAGAGCTCTTAGGCAAAAAGTGGCAGCCCGAAATGGTTTCCTCAGCGGTAAAAGCAGCTTCAGCAGAGATACATCCTTTAAAAACCACCCTTGTATCACCGCGTTATATACGTGAAGTTGCCGGTGTTGTAATTAATGAAGCATTGCAGGAAGCAGGAGGGATTTTAAAAAATGAATAAAATGATTGAGTTGAAATTAAACGGTGAAACAAGAAAGATATATGTTAATGATAACCAGACTCTTTTGGAAGTTTTACGTGAAGATCTGGGCTTAACCGGAACAAAGAAAGGATGTAACCAGGGTGAATGCGGAGCATGTACCGTCCTTTTAGAGGGGAAACCGGTAAGTTCATGCCTGATTCTGGCCGTTAAGGTAAACGGGAAATCAATAATGACAATTGAGGGAGTCGCTGAAGAGGGGCATCTTCATCCTATACAGGAAGTTTTTAATGAAAAAGGCGCTATCCAGTGCGGCTTTTGTACTCCGGGAATGATTTTGGTCACTAAAGATTTACTTGATAAAAATCCAAGGCCCACGTTTAAGGAAATAAAGGATGCCATCTCCGGAAATATTTGTCGTTGTACCGGATATATAAAGATTATTGAAGCTATTCAATCGCTAGCGGAACGTTGAGTATTAAAATATAAAGAACAGGTGGTGTTATCATGTCTGATTATAAATTTATCGGCAAGGATATTCCCAGGGTTGATGGTCCGGTGAAAGCTACAGGAAAAGCAATTTATACTGTTGATATAAAGCTGCCGGGGATGTTGTACGGTAAAATTCTCAGGAGTCCCTATCCCCATGCACGGATTTTAAATATCGATACAAGTGAAGCAGAAAAGTTACCCGGCGTTCAAGCCGTTATTACCGGCGAAGATTTGCGTGAAGTGCGCTACGCTTTTGTTGATACGCCCCGCTACCCTGCTGATGAACAGCCCCTAGCCGTGAATAAGGTCAGATATATCGGTGACGAGGTAGCGGTAGTCGCAGCAGATAATGAAGCAATTGCTGAAAAGGCATTAACATTAATCAAGGTCGATTATGAAATCCTTCCAGCAGTTTTTACTGCTGAAGAGGCCATGGAAGCGGATGCGCCTGTAATTCATGACGAGCAACTGGAAGGCACTTCAGCCTGGGAAGATTGGGGAGTAGCTCAAAAAAAGCAAAGCCACGAATCCGAAGTTAAGATTAGCAATTTGAGCGGCCATACTGCTGTAAGTTTTGGAAACGTGGAGCAGGGATTTCTCGAGTCTGATTACATCAGGGAAGACCGCTTTGAATTGAAAGCCACGGCACATTGTCAAATGGAACCTCATGCTGCTGTTGCCAGTTATGATCCGGTAACACAAAAACTCCATGTATGGCTATCGACAATGGGAATTTTTTTAAAAAGGTATTTTTTAAGTAAAACGTTAAACCTGCCGGCCAGTAAAATCAGGGTGCATCATACTTATGTCGGCGGAGCTTTTGGCGGGAAGATCGATCTTTTTCCCTACGAATTTTGTGCGGCCTACCTTTCTATTAAGCTTGGTCGACCGGTAAAAATAGAACTGGATCGGGAAGAAGTATTTATGACTACCCGTCAGCGCCATCCAATTATCGTTAAAATAAAAAGCGGTGTTAAAAAGGATGGAACAATTCTAGCCCAGGATATAAAGGTTATAGCTGATAACGGTGCGTACCGGGGAAGCGGTCCTGTTGTAATTTTCCTTTGTCACGGTTTTAGTTTTCCTATTTACAATGTGCCCAATTACCGTTATGAGGGCTTTTCCATATATACAAATAACGGTATCCGTGGGCCGCAGCGGGGCCATGGCGCTCCGCAGATAAGGTTTTCAATCGATTCACACCTAGACTTAATTGCCCGGGACATTGGCCTCGATCTTGTTGAAATGATGTTTAAGAATGTCAGGCATAAGGGAGACATCCTTCCCAACGGTGACAGGTTAAATAGTTGTGGTTTAACAGAAGGGCTGCAAGGTGCTGCCAAAGCAATTGACTGGAAAAACAAAAGAAGGCAATTTAAAACAGAAACAGAAAATAGCAGGTATAAAAGAGGTGCAGGTATTTCGTTATGTTCCATGTTTAGCGGTGCTATGTATTATCCTTTTGCCTCCGCAGCCATTGTCAAACTACACGATGATGGCTCCGCCACCTTATTTACAGGTGCACAGGATATCGGGCAGGGAAGCTATACAACGCTCTCCCAGGTCCTGGCCGAAGAACTGGGAATTGATATGGAAGATATCCATGTTGTTGCCGGTGATACAGATCTTTGCCCCATTGACCTGGGAAGTTTTTTAAGCGCTACTGCTCTGGTAACGGGCAATGCAGTAAAACTTGCTGCAGCAGATGCAAAACGCCAGCTGTTGGAATGTGCTGCTGAAATTCTCGGTGTCGATAACATTGAAGATCTGGAAACCTGCAGTAAGAAGATCTTTCTGAAAAAAGAACCACAAAAATCAATTCATTTCTCCCAGGCTATTCAGGCCAGTGTTTTTAAAAGAGACGGTAATCCTATTATCGGAAGAGGCTCATACAAAGGATATCCAGAGACGGATCGTTACCCCAGCCTGGCTAAGGGAAAAGGATTATTTACCGGTGCATACGGTTTTGCCGTTCAGGCAGCAGAGGTGGAGGTGGACACTTTAACAGGAAAGGTTAACCTGCTAAAGGCTGTAACTTATCATGATTGTGGTTACCCCTTGAACAAGAATATCGTAGAAGGACAGGTTCACGGCTGTGTTTCTATGGGAGCAGGCCAGGCCTTATCCGAAGAGGTATTTTTGGAAAAGGGACAGCTGTTCAATCCCTCGTTTTTAACCTATAAGCTTCCCATATCCCTGGATACTCCGGAATCAGTGGAGGGATTGGTAGCAACAATTGAACCCAGCGGGCCTTTTGGGGCAAAAGAGGTTGGTGAAGGTTCTGTTGCCGGGATCCTGGGAGCCATAGGAAACGCTGTGCACGATGCCATTGGCGTGCGGATTAAGGGGCTGCCGATTACCCCAGAAAAAGTTTTACGTGCTTTAGGGAAAATATAGAGTAATGGGCCGGATATGGGAACAACCGTTCAGTATCCGGCCATTATTCACTACAGCAGGATAAAAAAATTATTACTGCAAGAAGGAAAAGCGGGTATAAAAATTGAATATAAGGTTAAGTAAAAAACTTTAAGTTTAGCTCTTTTAGACTAACTCTTATATACCTTTAAAAAAGAAAATTTCTTTTGCAAGAGTTTTATTTTTTGGCAACGTTATACATGCATAAGTATAACGAAAGAAGAATAAAAACATGGAGATGTGAAAAATGAAAGTATGCTGCCTGGAAACGGAAAAATCTGTTGGTAAGATTATCTGTCATGACATTACCAAAATAGAAAAAGGTGTGTTTAAGGGGCCCCTCTTTAAAAAAGGGCACATTATCAGGGAAGAAGACGTGGAAGCATTGCTAAATCTCGGTAAAAAGCACATCTATTTAATTGAACTTGAGCCGGGGGAAATACACGAAGATGAAGCCGGACTTAGAATAGCCAGGGCGCTGCAGGGTTCCGGCCTGGAAATAAGCGGTCCTTCAGAAGGCCGGTTGGAGTTAAATGCTTCCCGAAGGGGACTTCTAAAGGTTAACGTAAAGCTGCTTAATAAAATCAACAATATTCCGGATATAGCGGTAGCAACTCTGCATACCAATACTCCCGTGGAGAGCAGGGAAAAAGTAGCCGGCGCCAAGGTTATACCCCTGGTGGTAAAAGAAGAGATTGTCAAACAAGTGGAGCAGATCTGTGCCAAAGGTTCTCCTTTAACCGTTTTACCATACCACAATTTTAAAATGGGTGGGGTTGTAACCGGCCGTGAAGTTGTAGAAGGCCGTATCCAGGATGGTTTTGCTCCTGTTTTAAAAGAAAAAGCTTTATTTTTTGGGTTGAAACAGCTTGAAATACTCTATGCCAACGATCATGCAGAAATCATTTCTCAAAAGATTAATGACTTAATTTCCCGAAATTGCAATCTTATTATCGTTACCGGTGGTATGTCAGTAGACCCCGATGATGTTACACCATCCGGAATTAAGAAGACCGGTGCCAGGATAGTAAAGTATGGTGCTCCGGCTTTACCAGGGGCTATGTTCTTGCTGGCCTATAAGGGGAAGATTCCCATTATAGGCCTTCCGGCGTGCGCCATGTACTACCGGACAACGGTCCTTGATATTATCCTGCCCCGTATTATAGCCGGAGAAACTATTAAAGCAAGGGATATTTCATGCCTGGGGCACGGGGGGCTTTGCCGCCGTTGCGAAAAGTGTTATTATCCTAACTGTTCGTTTGGCAAAGGAGTGATCTAAGGTGATCCAGAAAGAAATATACAAGCGTCTTCTTCAAATGGTAGAAAAAGAAGAACCTGCTGCCATGGTAACCGTACTGGAAGCAAAAGGGTCTGTTCCCGGAAAACCAGGTTTTAAAATGCTGGTGGACCTTGAAGGTAATACTACGGGAACTGTTGGAGGAGGCCTTATCGAAGCTACTTTAATAAAAGAAGCTGTAGAGGCTATTAAAAATAATACACCCAAAATAGGAACATACAAACTGAACCAGGATGTGGCAGGAGGTTTAGGAATGCTCTGTGGCGGGGAGGTTACTGCTTTTGTAGATGTTATTGCCCCTCAGGAATCCCTGGTGATTGCCGGGGCGGGACATATTGCCCAGCCTTTATCTGCTATGGCTAAAATATTGGGGTTTAGGGTTATAGTACTGGATGACAGGGAAGAGTTTTGCAATAAAGAAAGATTTCCCAGTGCAGAGCAGTGTCTCGTTGGAGAAATAGGAGAAATACTTAATACAATCAGGATAACCGGTAACACCTATATTGTCATTGTTACCCGGGGTCATGCTTACGATGAAGTTGCCCTTGAAAAAACTATAAATTCGGAAGCCTCCTATATCGGGATGATTGGAAGCAGGAACAAAGTTAAAAATATTTTTCAAAACTTGTTAAATAAAGGTTTTAATGAGAGTCAACTGCAAAAGGTACATGCTCCCATCGGCCTGGACATTGGAGCCAAAACTCCGGAGGAAATATCGGTTAGTATTTTGGGTGAGATTATCTTAGTGAAAAATAAAAATAAACTGGGTACCAGTAAAAATATAGCTGAACAGCCGGGAGGGCCAGATGGAATTCACTCCTAATTCTAAAATTTGGATTGAGAAAGATGGCCGGAAAGTTTTTGGAGACGGGCCCTGTGATATCCTGAAACGAATTAAGCGCACGGGTTCCCTGCGTATGGCCGCGGCGGAGATTAATATGTCTTACAGTCAGGCCTGGCAGCTTATTAAAAGCCTGGAGAAAAAACTCGGATTTCCTCTTTTAATTAAAAAAGCAGGAGGTGAGTCCGGGGGGGGCTCCATCCTTACTAAAGAAGGAGAGGAGCTTACAGGTAGATTTGAACAATTCCGCGAAGAAGCAGGTGAAACGCTCCAGCAGCTATTTAATAAGCATTTTGATTAACAATTTTTTAAAAAAATTTCGGAGTTTTAAAAAAGGTCAGTATATGATTGGTAGAGGAAAAGTTCCGGGAAGCATTATACTAATATCAGTATAACGCTGCTTTGCAAAAGTTAAATATTTGAAGGAGCTTAAAAAATGAGATTTAAATTATACCTGTTATTAATTTTAATTGTTGCGATAATGCTGCAGGGGACGGGTTGTAAAGAAAAGGATAGTTCAGGAAACCCTTCTAAAAATGAAATTACTGTGGCCGCCGCTTCGGATCTCTGTTTTGCCTTCGAAGAAATCGGCGCTTCTTATGAAGAAAAAACAGGGACAAAGGTTGTTTTTCTGTTTGGATCCTCGGGCCTACTGGCAAGGCAGATAGCACACGGTGCTCCTGTTGATGTTTTTGCCTCTGCCAATAAAGGTTTCATAGAAGAATTAATTCTTTCCGGTAACCTTATCGGGGAAACTGCAGAAATATATGCCCTGGGCCGTATTGTCCTGGCGGTAAACAACAGAACGGGACTCCAGGTCAATTCCCTGGAAGATTTAATTTCAGGGGAAATAGACCGGATAGCTATAGCCAATCCCACCCATGCTCCCTACGGAATGGCAGCAGAAGAGGCCCTGCGAAAAGCAGGGATCTGGGAGGATATTAAAGATAAACTGGTTTATGGTGAAAATATATTCCAGGTATTACAGTTCATCCAGACCGGTAATGTCCCCGCAGGGATAATCGCCCTATCAATTGCCAGGGTTCCCGAAATAAATTACATATTGATAGATGAATCTTTTTATACCCCATTAGAACAGATGCTTGCCGTAGTAAATGATTCTCCCAACCTCGATACGTCCATGGATTTTGCCAGGTTTGTAATTAGTTCGGAGGGACGGGTTATTATGGAGAAATATGGCTTTAAACTTCCCTGAAAAAGGAGACAGGCTATGGAATGGTTTCCTGTTTATTTATCATTGAAAGTGGCATTATTTTCCACCTTGATAGTCATTGTAACAGGGGTACCCCTGGGATGGCTTATGGCCCATGATAACATTCCGGGAAAAGCATTTTTGTCCTCCTTGGTCTCCTTACCCATGATTTTGCCACCCACCGTTCTGGGTTATTATTTGTTGGTTTTAATCGGCAGGGAAAGCTTTTTAGGCCGTTTTCTCGAGGACAATTTTGGAATAAGGCTTATTTTTACCTGGCAGGCAGCTGTTATAGCGGCTGCCGTAGTGTCGCTGCCCCTGGTAACTCGTACCGTACAGGCAAGTATAGAGTCTATAGACCGGGATCTAGAAGACGTAGCCCGTACCATGGGAAAGTCAGAACTTGTTATTTTTCTGACTGTAACCCTTCCTCTCTCCTGGCAGGGAATCCTGGCGGGAACAGTATTGGCTTTTGCACGTTCTATGGGAGAATTCGGCGCCACTTTAATGGTAGCGGGCAACATACCCGGAAAAACTCAAACCCTTTCCATTGCCATCTATGATGCTATGCAGTCAGGAAATACGGAACTGGCCAATTTTTTGGTTGTTCTTATCACTATTTTAAGTATGGCTGTTCTTATAATTCTAAACAGGTTTACTATAGTAAAAAGGTGGTAATTATATGCTTAAAGTAAAAATTAAAAAAAAGATGGGAAATTTTACGCTGCACAAGCAGTGGGAAGTAGATAAAGGCGAAATAGTTACTCTCTTCGGGCCTTCAGGTTCTGGAAAAACTTTAACTATTAAATGCATCGCCGGGTTACTAAAACCTGATCATGGAATAATCGAAATTGACGATAAAGTACTTTTTAATAAGGAAAAAAATATTAATCTTGCTCCACAACAACGAAGGGTGGGTTACGTTCCCCAGCATTTTGCGCTTTTCCCTCATCTTTCTGTAGAAGCGAATGTGGTTTTTGCCTTAGGAAATTGCCACGGGAAAAGTAAAAAACACGTTGTCGATAATTTGCTGGAAAGTGTTGGTTTAGAAGATAAAAAAAGGAAACTCCCCTGCCAGCTTTCAGGGGGGGAAAAGCAGAGGGTTGCCATTATACGGGCTATGGCTACTGAGCCCATGATTCTGCTACTTGATGAACCTTTTGCTGCAGTTGATGTACCGATGAGGAATAAGCTTAGAGAAGAAATAAAAATAATACTACGAAGGTTAAATATTCCCGTTGTCCTTGTATCCCATGACCCGGAAGACATAGTAACTCTTGACAGCAAAATAGTAAATTATTAAGATTAATTAAGGTAAGGGGACACACCTCTTTTTTTTAAGGTAAGGGGACACACCTCTTTTTTTTAAGGTAAGGGGATACACCTCTTTTAAGGTAAGGGGACACACCTCTTTTAGAGGAATGTCCCCATGGAATGTCCCCATGGAATGTCCCCATGGAATGTCCCCATGTTATTGGAGAGGGGTAAAATCTTATGAATCCCTTAAATCTGGCTCATACTTTGGAGCTGAAAGAAGGGGAAATGATTGCTGCTTATGGAGCTGGGGGAAAGTCAACATTGCTTTACCGCCTGGCCCAGGAACTGGCTTGTTCACAGAAAAGAGTACTCCTTACAACTACGACAAAAATATTCAAGCCCGGCACTATACCCTCTGTTATCTGTTCTGCTCTGGATGAAGCTCTGGATAAACTGGAACAGTACTTTAAGAAGGGCAATACTGTTGCTCTGGGAAGTTCTCTTTTACCGGATAACAAAATAAAGGGTGTCGAAACATCCTGGCTGGAAGAGATCGCTAGAAACGGTATTGCTTCTTACATCCTTATTGAGGCGGATGGCGCAGCGGGAAAACCTATAAAAGGCTTTGCCTCTTATGAGCCAGTTTTACCCATAGATGCCGGTCTGCTTCTTCCTGTTCTAGGCATAGATGCCCTGGGATTAAAACTCAACTCCAAAAATGTGCACAGACCGGAGCTGCTGGGAAGGTTAGCCGGAATTTTGCCGGGGGAACAATTAAACATTAACCATTTTAACGTTTGCCTGAAATACATGATAAAGCTTGGCATCGATATTGCATCCCGGGCGCGTATTATTCCTGTAATTAATAAAATGGATTTGGTAGAAAATATTTGCCTAATTACAGAAATAACCAGGGGCCTGGCAGGATATCCAGATGTTAACAGGCTTGTATTTTCTGCCTTACAGGAAAAATTTCCGGTAAAATTTGTATTTGATCCTTCCAAACCCATACCCTTTATTTCCTGCGTAATCCTTGCTGCCGGGTGTTCGGAACGTATGGGAAAAGATAAACTTGCGCTTAAAATAAAGGAGAAAACGATTTTGGAACACTCCGTAAAAAATGCTCTTAAATCAAGAGTTGGGGAAGTAATTGTTGTTACAAGGCCTGAAAGTTCCTGGGTAAAGGATTTATTCCCTGAACAAACTGTCAAAGTAGTGTTTAACCCGTTTTATCAACAGGGGATTTCATCTTCGTTAAAAGCAGGTCTTCTGGCTTCCCATCCCCTGGCCCAGGGGATTATCTTTGCTCTGGGAGACCAGCCTTTTATTACTGCTGAAGTTTACAATACGCTTATAGAAAGTTATGCCTGTAAGTTAAATCTAGTGACCTGCCCTTTATTTAAAGGAAAAAGAGGAAACCCCGTACTATTTGACCGTAGAACATGGCCTTTCCTTATGGAATTAAATGGGGACAAAGGGGGGAAGCAAATTTTCACCTTTCTTCCGGAAAAAGAAATTTTTAACGTGGAAACTTCATGTCCGGGAGTACTTCAAGATATTGATACCCCCGAAGATTTTCAGAAATACAACTATAAATAGTTTTCTTAAGAAAGATAGTGATATTAGTAAGAGATACTGGTTATTTTACTATAAAATAGTAAATTATTCCTCAATAAACTTGTAAAATTGCTATAATTAACTTATAATAGGGCTGGTTAAGAATAGTGTTAAATATAGGAGGATCTTATGAGTTTAACAAAACAGGAAATAATCCAAACTTCTGTTAAGTTGTTTAATGAAAAAGGATATTCAGCAACAAGTGTACAAGATATAGCCGATGAATTAAATGTCACAAAGGCCGCATTGTATTATTATATTTCGAGTAAGGAAGAGATTCTTTTTGAAATATTTGATCAAACAATGACAACAGCAGAAAATAGGTTAAATAAAATAATGGAACAAGATATGACTGTTGAAAAACGAATTCGGAGTATTATATATAATCATATAATGGCTGTTTTTGATGAAGCTCCAAATATTTCAGTTTTTTTTACGGAAAAAGCTCATTTATTACCTGAAAATTTGGAATCTATTAATACCAGAAGAAGAAATTATGAAGAAATAATTGCTGGAGTTTTTAAAGAAGGTGTGGAAAAAAATGTTCTAAAAAAGGTAGATATTCTTCCCACTGTTTATGCAGTAATTGGCATGTGCAACTGGCTTTACCATTGGTATAAACCTGAGGGGCGTTTAAAACCCGAGGAACTTTCAAATCTCTATTCGGATATGGTTTTAAATGGGATATTAAAAAAATAATAAATTGATTTATATTTACAGGTTGACTTTCATCTTATCTTCCTGTTTCCAACTTTCTTTTTCATCTACATTGATAATGGCGTTTTTTTCAATAGATTCCAGGATATCCAGAATCATTTTTATATCGCCGTATTCCATTTCCGGTGTTACAAAAAGAGGCTCTTTTTTTAGTTGAGCATTATAAAAGTTAAGTAATTCATTGTAGTAGCCTCTTTGTGGGGTATAGGGAATTTGTTCCTTTGAACCATTGTTATAGAAAATATTTATAGTTCCACAGTCTCTGTCCTCAAGGTAGATC
>QZJM01000028.1 GCA_003605065.1 Dethiobacter sp.
GTGATCTGTCAGCCACCCTCTCTTAGTTTATCTGTTTAAAACTAAGGGGGGTCAAAATTCAAGCGCCAAAAGGGATCAAAATTCAAGCGCCGTTGACAATAACTACTGAACTATTGAGTGTTAAGGGCTTTTGGGGCCAAAAAGAGGGCCAAAAAGAGGGCCAAAAGGAGGGTCTAACGGTATGAAAATCGCTCAAGGTAACTCGATAACCGCTGAAAACGCTTTAACTATGTAAATCAACTATCTCCAAAAAGGGAGCGTCCAACCATACCCTTGCTGGCTACGATAAATGACCTTCCTGTTGGGGCTCCGGGATACTTTCGGCGCAGAGGCCATGCCGTCAGACGTGACGGCCAAGACTTGACGAATACCAAAGGTAGCCGAAAGCGCGGTCCTCCCCCGTCCTCCCAACACTCGCGCATCTTTCCCGCAGCCGACCCGGGCCGGGCAACCGGCTTAACCCTGGCCGGAAACTCCGGAACAGGTGGCCGATTTTCACCGGAATACGCATACCAGGGGGAATTTATCCCAGAATTCGGACTTGACCTAACAAAAGTGTAGCGTTAATATATCCAGTAAAGGGCTATCAATTTTTGATTCTATGTCGAATTGATCCTTTAAATAGTGGCATGAAGCCGCATTCGAAGTTCGAAAAAACCCGGATTACTTAAGACTGGATTATTTTAGACAAATACTGAGTTTAAACGATCAGGCCACGGAGGTCTGTTGCCTTGTCGAAGCAGGGCAGATCCTTCGTGGTTTTTATTTGTGCTGGCGAACAGGAGGTGGTTTCTGGGACAGCAGTGTTGATTCCAGGCTGAGTTCGGAAGTAGGGAGTTGATAAACAGGTAGTTTTCTTTCTTGGGTAGATTCCATGATCTGGGCTTGACCTGGAATGTTTATGTTAAATGTTGGTAATAGGTCACGGAGTGCCTGCTGCCCTGCAAAACGGCAGAATTTCCGGGAGACTTTTATTTTTAGCTGTGATTAGGGGGAAAAACCAGGTAATTCACTGGTAAAGTGTGAGGAGGCTAAATTAATGAAACGTGCTATAACCTTTTGTTTATTACTTGTTTTTGTTCTGGTGACATTGCTGGCTGGATGTGTCGCACCAACCAGTTCCCCAGAAGCAAAAGAGAAAGTGTTGCGAATTGCTACCGGCAAGGATGACTACACCAATAGTTGGGGCGGGAAGGCCGTTTTTTGCAGTGAAGGTCTGGTAATGTTTGATGCCAACATGAAGATCAAACCTTTACTTGCTGAATCCTGGAAAGCTGAAGACGAAAAAATTTATACCTTCCAACTTAGAAAGGTAATTAAGTTTCATGATGGCACACCTTTTAATGCCCAGGCAGTAAAGTACGCGTTCGAAACTTATCTTAAGAAATCGGCAATAAGGGACGGAATTGAAGCCATTGAAACCCCGGACGATTATACCGTGAAGTTCATCCTGAAGAAACCGAATCCACTCTTTCTTTCGAATTTAGCCGTCTATGAAGAAATTCTCAGTCCCGCTGCCGTGAAAAAAGCATTGGAGGAAGGGGTTAGCGAAGAGCTGATTCCCCAGCGGGTGTTTGTCGGTACCGGCCCCTTCAAGTTTAGTAAATGGACGAAAGGCCAGGAAGTTGTCTTCGTGAAAAACGAAGATTACTGGCAGGGTGAGGTTAAACTGGACAGGATAGTTCTTAAAATCATTCCCGATCCCCATACCCGCGTAATTTCGCTGGAGGCCGGGGAAGTGGATTTAATCGGCAACGATCCATTCAGCTTAATACTGCCACAGGAAGTTTTAAGGCTCCAGAATAATCCAGAAATTAGGCTTTACCACAGAGCTGCAGCGACAACTTACGGCCTGGAGTGGTTTTCATTTAACACCGAGAGAGGGCCCTTCAATGACCTGCAGGTGAGGAAAGCCGTAAAACATGCAGTCAATGTCAGGGAAATTGTTAAGGCTATTTTTGGGAATGGAGAACCTGTTGCAAAAGGTCCTTTCCCCGAGTCTTCAAAATTTGCCAGTCCTGACCTCAGGTCCCCAGAATATAATCCGGACCTGGCAAAAAGGCTCTTAGCTCAAGCGGGATGGTCTGATACCGATAATGACGGCATCGTCGAGCGAAACGGCAAACCCTTCAAAATTACTTTAGGGATTGGCACCAGAGTCCCGGCCTGGAACATTATTGCCGAGATGATGCAGGCCCAGCTGAAAAAAGTGGGGATTGCCTTGGAGATAGAGACTTATGAGGATCAGGCGTTGCGAGAAAAGTGGAAGAAAGGCGAATTTGATTTGATTGCTCAAACAAGCATCGGCTCGCCTCATGACGACCCCCAGTGGCATTTTGAAACATACTACTCTACGCATGGTGGTTTTGGATATCCTCCTGTTATTAGAGACGAAGAGCTTGATAAGTACATTGGCGAGTTAAAAATGGCTGCAGGTGAAGAACGGATCCGAAAATACCACGCAATTCAAAAGAGAATCGAGGAATTGGTTCCTGGGGTTTATCTCTTTCACGAGCCGATGTTCGCTGCTGCTGCAAAAAAGCTGAAAAACTTTGAAATCAGCCCGCCGGTGCCATGGCACCGGTACCAGGTTTTATGGAAAGTGGACATCGAAGAATAATCAAACTTTCTTGATAACGAGGAGGGGATGTTGATGAATTTTATAATGTATCGGGATACCACCCATTTGGTGGTGCAGGGTCACGAGGGATGGATTGATGTTGCGGTGACGCATTACCACGCCGGTCATCCTGTAGAGGTGCTTTTTAAGTGGGGGCACAATATGAAGCCTGATGGACTGTGTCAAAAAGAAAGGCTGGTTGCCTATGTTTTCGATCCTGAGGGGAACCGGAAGGAATTAAGTATCAATGAACATGATGGAGAATCCTATGCTATTTCGTTTATCCCGGAACGGGAGGGCTGTTACCAGGTTGTTATAGAACAGAGTGGGATTGTGACGGTTACGGCAGACGGCAAACACCTGCTTTTGCCAAAGAAGGACTGCGACAATCCTTTAGAGTCATCGGCCTTTACCCAGTTTGCGAGGGCGATATTGCCTGTGGGCCATGATTTAGAAGGCAAAGTGGAATGCGTAGGAAACGCTCTGGAACTGGTGCCGCTCCAGTGGAAAACGTGGAAAGCCGGGGATGTTATAAACTTACAGGTTCTTTACCAGGAAAAACCCGTTGCTGGAGCCACAGTTAACCTTATATCTGCTGATTTACTTGGCTCTGGTGGGCCTTTAACAAAAGAAACTGGGGAGGACGGTTGGGCAGGTTTTACTTTACACCAACCGGGGAATTACCTGTTTTTGGTCCGGCATGTGGACCATACTGAACGTAAAGAAGGCTATTACGACCAGCGCCGTTTGACGGCTACCCTGCCGTTAACAGTAATCCGATGAACTAGGAGGTATTGCCGTGCTTGAGGAGAGGTTGCTTAATTTTGAGCCACCGGCAAAGGGAAACCCTTTAGTTGACATGGCCAGGGGATATCAGGAATCTTTACTTCTGTACCAGGCTTTTAAAGCAGGAATATTTGAAACGTTGGCCGATGCGCCAAAAAACGCTGAAACAGTGGCTCAGGAAATTGGAAGTGTTCCTGAACGCACTTGTTTGCTGTTAGATGCGCTGGTGGCTTTGGGGCTTGTTGAGAAAAAAGGGGATACCTATATCACTTCCGAAGTTGCCCAAACATTTCTTTCCTCCCGAAGTAAATTTTATCAGGGTGATCTGCTTGATCTTCAGCTCTCGCCTGAACGCCGCCGGCACTGGGAAAGGATTATCGATTGGTTAAAAGGGGAAAAAGTAGGGCGCTGGAATCACCGTGAAACATTTAACCCTTCCTTTGTCCGGGCCATGGCGCAGGCCGCGCTGGGGCATAAAGGATTTAAAGAAACCATTTTAGCGATTGCTAACCATAGCTGCTTTCAGTCAGCGCGGCGGTTTTTGGATCTGGGTGGGGGGCACGGCCTTTACGCTATTGCCCTGAAGCAACTTAAGCCAGACCTGGAGGCAATAGTCTTCGACCTTCCTCATGTAGAGCAGGTAACGCAGGGGTATTCCCGCCAGTACAATGCGGAGGTTATCTTCATGGCAGGTGATTTTCATGAAAACGAATTGCCTGCTGAGCAGGACATCGTTCTGGCCTTTGATATTTTCTATCCTTCGCAAACAGAGAAAGTATTGAGAAAGGTCTACCGGGCACTGAAGCCGGGTGGCTGCCTCTTTACCAAACACTGGTTCCTCGATGCCACCCGCACCAGACCAAAGCGGGCGGCCCTTTTTGCTCTGCATTTAAAACTGAACAATCCAATGTCGCATGTTTATGCTCTAAAAGAAATGGAGGAAATCTTTGTCAAAACAGGTTTCCAAATCGAAGGCTCTACTCCTGTTGGGGATTCCGCTTCGACATTACTTGTAGCGAGGAAAGGCGGCGAAATCGATGCGTAAGGTCCTGAAAGCAATCGGCTTAATATGTTGTTTGGCCGCGATAAGCCTTGCTGTTTCCGGATGCAGCGGAAAGAGCGAGGAAATTAAAAACGAACTGAGGATTGCTTTGCCCGACGATGTCAGGGGCTTCGATCCTTCAACCAGCGGGTACACATCCGGTATTTGGGATGTATATTCCTTGCTGTATGACAGGTTGGTTATTGAAGACCGGAACAAGCAGGTTGTGGCTCAACTGGCAAAATCCTGGGAAGTGTCCGACGACGGTTTGACATGGACGTTTCATTTAAGAGAGGATGTAGAGTTCACCAGCGGCACAAAATTTAATGCGGCGGCTGTAAAGGCTTCTTTTGAATTTCTTAAAGGAAAGAGTATTTGCCCTGTTCCTCTTACCACAAAGATAAAATCTATTGAGGTGGCAGACGATTATACCGTTAAATTTGTTTTAAACAGGCCTCATGCCCCGTTTTTGGCCGATTTAACCGATATGAGATACCCTATTTTAGCTGTAAATGACGGGCAACCCGTTGGGACGGGACCATATATCCTAAAGGAGTGGATCAAAGGGAAAGAAATAGTCCTGGTAAAGAACGAAAGATACTGGAAAGGTGTGCCAATTATTGACCGCATCGTTTTTAAGATCATTCCTGACCCCCACACGCGGTCGTTAGCTTTAGAGGCGGGGGAAATTGACTTGATTACCTGCTATGGTTCACCGAATTTGAAGGAAGAACTCCAAAGATTGCAAAAGAACCCGCAGACTGTTGTAGATACAATTCACAACTGGAAAGTGGGCCACCATCTCGTCTTTAACTATAAGAAGGGACCTTTCAGTGATGCAAGGGCGAGAAAGGCCGTCTCATATGCCATTGACGCCCAAAAGGTAAAAGAAAATATCGTGGGTAAGTACGGCATTACCGGTGTAGCACACTTATCCCCCCTTTCTCCTTTCGCGAAACCCGATATTAAAGGCTACGCCTGTAACCTGGAACAGGCAAAAAATTACCTCTCAGAGGCCGGATGGAAAGACAGCAACAACGACGGGGCTCTGGATAAAAACGGGAAGCCTTTCCGTGTAAAACTGGTAATCACCAAGGATGACATAGCGGCGATCGCAGAAATGGCTCAGAGTCAATTGCAGAAAGTCGGCGTCGAGGTGGAAATCCAGGTTCTCGAACGTGGAGCCCAGCAAAAGGCTATAGAAGAAGGAAACTTTGATCTTGCTCTTTTCACCCGGATATACTGCTCGGGCGCTGATCCTCACCTACATTTCAGGCAGATCTACCGTTCGGGTGCAGATGAAAGGTACGGATACATCTTCAAAAACAATGAACTGGACGACTTGATCAACAAATTATACACCACCTTGGACAATCAGGAGCGTGTAAAGGTCTATCAGCGGATTCAAGAGGTGCTTTTGGAGAATGCAGCGGCGGTCTACTTATTCTACGAGGATCACGTAACCCTTTATAACAGGCGGTTAAAAAACTTCGATCCTTTTTCAGGTGAACTTAGTACACTCTGGCAGGCATATTTAGAAAAATAGTTCATTATCATAAGGCTTTCCAAATTTCCCGCCCGGGTGGAGGAAGGGCATCCGGGGGGGGGACCAACAAAAGTTTTGCGCTCAAGCCAGGAGGCTCAATATGCTTAAATGCATTGCCAGGCGCCTGGTCTTAATGATCGTTGTGGTGCTCGGTGTAACAATGATGACCTTTTCAATCATGCACCTGGCGCCGGGGGATCCCGCTGAAATGATCGCCATTGCCAAGTACGGAATGGAAGATTTAACACAGGAAGATATAGAGCGGATCAGGAAAGCGGAAGGATTGGACGCTCCTGTTTACGTACAGTACGCTAAATGGCTAAGCCATACGGCAAGAGGTGATTTCGGGCGTTCTCTGATTACCGGGGAACCGGTGCTGGAAGAGATCTGGTACCGTTTTCCGGCGACCTTGAAACTTGCATTAGCCGCCATGATGGTCTCTTTGTTTATCGCCGTACCTGTTGGGATTATCTCTGCACTCAGGCAATATTCATTGATTGACTATTTAAGTATGACCGGAGCGCTCATCGGGGTTTGCATGCCCAACTTCTGGCTCGGCCTGCTCCTTATTCTGCTGTTTTCGGTATATCTCGGCTTGTTTCCGGTTTGCGGTTACGGCGGGTTAAGGCATATAGTTCTGCCCGCCCTAACCTTGGGGACCGGGATGGCCGCCATTGTCACCAGACTGACGAGATCAAGTATGCTCGAGGTTTTGAAACAGGATTACATTACTACTGCCAGAGCCAAAGGGTTGAGCGAGAAGAAGATTATTACCGACCATGCCCTGAAAAACGCCTTTATTCCCGTTATTACCGTTATCGGCCTGCAGTTTGGTCATTTACTCGAGGGGACGGTGATTGTGGAAACCATCTTTGCCTGGCCGGGTGTAGGAAAGCTTTTGGTGGATTCCATTTTTGCCCGCGACTTTGCCTTAATTCAGGGCTGCGTTTTAATCTTCGCTGTCATCTTTGTGATAGTCAATTTGCTGGTAGATATTTCTTATGTCTACCTGGATCCCAAAATCAGGTATGAAAAGGAGCACTAACTGTGAACGGAGCTGTGGTAAGAGCACGACCGCATACTTATCTATTAACCCGGCTTAACAGAAATAAAGCGGCGGTAATCGGTCTCGGTATAATCTTGCTTTTGGCTTTTGTGGCGGTTTTTGCTCCTTTCCTGGCTCCCCACCACCCTTACGAGCAAAATCCAGAACAGGCCCTGCTGCCCCCACACCCGGAATATCCCTGCGGTACCGATGACCTGGGCCGGTGTATTTTCAGCAGGATCATCTTTGGAACAAGAATTTCCCTCGAAATCGGGATCATGGTAACCGCTATAACAGCCTGCGTCGGCGTGGTTATGGGCTTAATAGCCGGGTACTACGGCAGGCTGGTGGATGAAATAATCATGCGGCTGGTAGACATTTTGCTGGCCTTTCCCGGCCTGGTGCTGGCCCTGGCAATTGCCGGGCTTTTGGGGCCCGGTTTGTTTAACGTTATGCTTGCCCTGGCGGTGGTTGGCTGGATGGGTTATGCGCGGGTGGTGAGGGGCGCTGTTTTGGCGGTAAAAGAAAAGGAATTCATAGAATCGGCAAAGGCCCTCGGCGCCACCGACTTCTATATCTTAACGCGTCATATTCTGCCAAACGTGATCGCGCCCGTTATTGTAATGGCCACCCTCGGCATCGGTTATGTCGTGCTGGCCGCCGCCGCCTTGAGTTTTTTGGGATTGGGAGTACAGCCGCCGACCCCGGTTTGGGGAGCCATGTTAAACAGCGGCAAGGCGTTTATGCGCACCGCTCCACACCTGACTGTATTTCCCGGCCTCGCCATAATGATTACTGTTCTGGCCTTTAATTTTTTGGGAGACGGCCTGCGGGACATCCTCGACCCGAGGCTGAATGAGCGGGAAATCGAATAGGAGGAGATGCTCTTGGCTGCGTTGCTCAGCATCCAGAAATTAAGGACAATATTTTATACAGAAAAAGGACGGGTAAAAGCCGCCGACGATATAAATCTGGATATAGCAGAAGGAAAAACAGTCGGCTTAATTGGCGAAACAGGGTGCGGCAAATCGGTACTCGGCCTTTCCATCTTACGGCTTTTACCGCGCAATGCCGGCATTGAAGGGAAGATTTGTTATAAAGGGCAAGATATCTTGCGATTAAGTGGCGAACAAATACGCCGGCTAAGGGGTAAAGAAATAGCCTTAATACCTCAGAGTCCCTCTACCTCACTCAATCCGGTTTTAAAAACAGGCGTACAAATTACCGAAGCCCTTCAACTGCACCAAAAATTGGCGCGGGAAGAAGCGTGGAAGGCAGCGGTGGAGATGCTGCAATCCTTTAATTTACCGGACCCCGAAAGGAGAGTAAAAGAATATCCGCACCAGCTAAGCGGCGGGATGAAACAAAGAATTCTGGCCGCAATCGGCATGGCCGGGAAGCCTTCTCTCATCATCGCTGATGAGCCGACAAAAGGCCTCGACGCCATAATCCGGATTCAGGTAGTGGAAGTTTTACACCACCTAACAAAAAAGACAGGGGCGACAATGCTGCTGATCACCCACGACTTAAAAGTGGCGGCCGGCCTTTGTGATGAAATAGCGGTGATGTACGCCGGGGAAATAGTAGAACACGGCCCGGCGGAAGAGGTATTGGGGCACCCGAGGCACCCTTATACAATGGGCCTGCTGGCTTCGTCACCCAATAACGGCTTAAAGCCTATCCGGGGTTGCAGCCCCAGCTTGATCAATTTACCCGCAGGCTGCAAATTTCACCCGCGCTGCGGAAAAGCCCGGGAGATATGTGCAAAGAAACATCCACCCCTCGTAACGAAGAACGGCAGCCAAGTGAGGTGCATCTTTCATTGATCAGGGTCGAGAGCCTGACGAAAGTTTTTACGGCAGGAGTTTTCAAAAAGAGGCCGGTTAACGTCATTGATGACGTATCTTTTACTATTTCAGCCGGGGAAACCCTCGGGCTGGTGGGAGAAAGCGGCTGTGGCAAATCCACCCTGGCCAGGGTTGTTTTGAGACTAATCCCCCCTTCCGGTGGCAGAATATTTTTTAAGGATACGGAGATTACCAAAGCGAACCCTAAGGAGTTAAAAAAAATAAGAACAAAAATGCAGATAATCTTTCAACATCCAGAATCGGCACTCAATCCGCGAATGAAGATATACAACAGCCTTGTCGAAGCTATGCGGCTCCAGCAGATCGCAAATAACCGCAGGGAAGAAGGAGCGAAAGTTTACCAGTTAATCGAACTTGTAGGTCTTAATGAAGAACATTTGGAGCGCTATCCCCACGAACTGAGCGGGGGGCAGATTCAAAGGGTTGTTTTGGCTCGCATATTATCTTTACAGCCGGAATTTATCGTAGCCGACGAGCCTACCTCCATGCTCGATCTCTCGGTGCAGGCGCAGGTGCTCAACCTCTTTAAGGAAATTCAGCACAAGTTTAACATTGCTTACTTGTTCATATCCCATGACCTTGACGTGGTCCGCTGGATGAGTGACAGAATAGCCGTGATGTACGCGGGAAGAATCGTAGAAATTGGTCCGGTGGACAAAGTCCGTGAAAATCCACGACATCCTTACACATCTGCACTGGTAGACGCCTTTTTTGCTCTTAAAAATAGTGGGATCGATAAAATACCGGACCCAAAGGCCGACAAACTTCCGGCCGGCTGTAAGTTTTATCCATACTGTTTAAAGGCGGGCGACATATGCAAAAAAAAGCCTGACTTGAAAAAAGTGGCGGAAGATCATTTTGTGGCCTGCTGGCAGGTTTGAGCAGGCTTTATAGTCATGAGTGTGTCGCAATCGCGGTAGGAACGCCCGTTTCCAGGCGCCCCCCGCACAGATCCGCACTTGAGGCACTACCTCATACGGCTCCTACCTTGGGTATATGACGCGAAGCGCTGCCTCACGTATTCTATCGAATCCGATCAATGCTTCCCCCTGTCCCTGCGTACAGTTCGCAGTCGTCTCTTCAGAATTCCCCTTGGTCACCGGCCTTCCCTGACCGACCCGCCAAACATGTCTGCCGGCGGGTACCACTGAGATATGTGTATTCCGCTGAAATCGTCCAGTGATTCCGCTCCAAATCGTCCAGTAATTCCGGAGTATCACGTCCAGTAGTCGGAGCGAAGCGACGCCGGATATCCAAACTGGTCGATTTGACTTCCAAGTGACAAACTTATACCGACAACCTGACTTCCAGATAAGGAAATGTGTGACTTTCAAACACCACCTCGTTTCCTGCAGATTGCAAGCTGATTGTTGTTGTGGTGATGAAATGTAATACGGCCTGTTGCCCGGGCGAGGTTCGGCAGGACTCCTGGGAGGGTTATGGTTATTCGGTTTCGAGGGAGTTTTCATCTGCGAGCACCACTTCGGCCTGCGCCGGCAGAAAGAACTCGGCATCCCTGCGGTGTTGTTCCGCATAAGCTTGGTAGCCTTCTTGTGCTTTCGCACGACGGCTAAGGCAGAAGACAGCGCAAACGGCGGAGGAACCGGGCTCCCTTAAGGTTTAGAGAACGAAACCAGCTTTACAAAAACCTCGACAAGTTGCGGGTCGAACTGGGTCCCCGCGCATCTCTTCAGTTCTTTCAGAGCCTCTTCAGGTGATAGGGCAGGGCGGTGCGGCCGGTCCGACGTCATCGCGTCGTAGGCGTCGGCTATAGCAAGGATGCGGCTCAGGATGTGGATCTCCTCGCCGCGCAGCCCCCGGGGATACCCCTTCGCGTTCCACCGCTCGTGGTGCTGCCGGATGAGTTCCGCCACCGGCGCCAGATCGAGCGAAGAAAGGGCGATCCGGTATCCGATATCGGGGTGGCGCCTCACTTCTTCCATCTCCTCCTCGACAAGCGCCGCCGGCTTGAAAAGAATCTGTTCCGGC
>QZJM01000015.1 GCA_003605065.1 Dethiobacter sp.
TGACAGAACAGTTTTCTTATGTCCTGACAGAGTTTTAAATTGAAAATGCTTCATGTCAATTTTTTTGAGGGAACGAATTTGTGGAATGATGTACTAGCATAGGTTCGAATCCTAGTCCCGCAGCCAAAAGGCCCTATCGTCTAATGGTCAGGACATCACCCTCTCAAGGTGGAGACATGGGTTCGAATCCCGTTAGGGCTACCAGGGGTCCGGTTCGATTCCGACTTTACCTCTCCAACTATAAGTGACGGGCCATTAGCTCAACTGGTAGAGCAGGCGACTCTTAATCGTCAGGTTGAAGGTTCGAGTCCTTCATGGCCCACCACATGGTACTGACAAAGGCAAAGTCGATAGGCTTCCGGATGATTTGAACAACCCAACCCTTGGGACCAACTACCGGATCACAGAGAATTTTGGAAGGATCGCAGTTCACTGCCGTCACCCCTTACTACCCTCTTGACCAGTGTCTTCGCAATTTCCAGCTTATACGCATTCTTAGAAAGGGGCTTTGCCTCGGCCAGTGCGAGCTCCGCTGCTTCTGCCGCAGTCACTTCGGACAGTTCTTTCCCTTTCAGAAACTCCTCTGCCTTAAGGGCACGGACAGGGGTGGGGGCAACCGCCCCCAGAACAATGCGGGCACCGGTACAGATCCCTTGATCAAGGGTAATGATCGATGCAACACTGACAATAGCGAAGTCGATAGGCTTCCGGAGGGTGAACTTGAGAAAGTTCTGTCCGGCAACGGGAGAAGGCTTCGGAATGTAAATCGCCGTAATCATCTCACCGGGGGTGAGCACATTCCCCAAAGGGGTATAGAACTCCTCCACGGAAATGTTGCACATACCCTCCGCACCTGCTGCGGTAAACGTTGCACCAAGGGCAGTGAGGGCTATTGCCGTGTCGGAGGGACAGACCGCAAAGCACTTTTTCGCCCCCATGACGGCATGGTATTGATTTTCACCGGAGACGGCAGGGCATATCTTCCCCCCTTTCCGGAAACATTTGATCATACCTCCGATCTCATCAGGGTAGCGATAGTACCAGCAGCGAGTATCCTGACAGAGGTTGCCGCCGATGGTCGCTATGTTCCGGATCTGGGGAGAGGCAACGGTTCCGGCAGCCTCTTTGAGAAGGGGACAGTACTTTTCAATGAGTGGAGATCTGATTATATCTACGAGAGTGGTTAACGCACCTATACTAATCCCCCCTTCGTCTTCTTCGATAGTATTGAGACCGGGAATCGTCTTAATATTGATGATCGTTTCAGGATAGTCAGGGAGGATACGGTCCTTTAAAACACCGAGGAGGTCTGTTCCCCCTGCATTAAGTTTTGCCTTTCCTTCATATTTAGCGAGCAGTTGTGCCGCTTCATCCACCGAGCCGGCATTAACGTGGGCAAAGGGCTTCATTATTTTGCCCTCCTCTTCGCAGTAGTTATCTTCCCTAAAGCGCTTAAGACCTTATCGGGTGTGAGCGGGTAATCATGTATCCGCACACCGATCGCATTGGATACGGCCATGAGGACAGCAGAGGGGCCCGGGGCCGTGGCGATCTCACCTACGCCGACGGCGTGAAAACGATGGCTGGGAAAGGGTGTTTCAAGGATAACATGTTCCATCTCGGGGAGTTCAGAAAAGGTACGCCACTTGTAGTCGATCATATTGGGGTTCATGATGCGCCCGAGCCGTGTATCAATAACCGTCTCTTCAAAGAGGGCCGTGTCGATACCGGCGGAACCCAGGCACCCGTTGAGCTGATTTGTAATGCCGGGAGGATCAATTATCTGACCCACATCGGTGGCGCCTACTACCCGGATGAGATCTACCTTGCCTGTTTCGGTATCGACTTCTACTTCGGTGAAGATCATCATAAAGTTGGGCAGAGCGAAATCAGGCTCAAAACGGCCGCGGCCCATGACGGTGCGATCATAGCCCATCGCTTTGATCCACGGGATCTTCGTCCCGGCTTTCCCTTTCACATAGACCATCCCGTCTTCCGTCTCCAAGTCTTCCGCTTTCACTTTGAACTTTGGGGCTATTAGTTCAAAAAGCTGCCTTTTCGCATCTTCGGCAGCAGCTATTACGGCACTCCCGATGGCATAGGTCCCCCTCGAACCGACGGGCCCCATCTCATAAGGGTTTACCCGCGAATCATTAGGTGTTACGGAGACCCGGTCAAGGGGAAGTTGCAGTATTTCAGCCACCATCTTGCAGATGTTGCTGCGCTGACCTGTGCCGTGTTCAGCCAGGCCTGAGTAGATTGTGGCCGTGCCGTTGGGATCAAGGCGAACATATGCCTCGGATACGTCCTCACCGACATCGGCATTCCCGTGCACGCCAACCCCAACGCCTCTTTGCTTCACACCCTTGACGGATGTAGGCTTAAGCCACCCCTTCCATTTATCCTTCCAGCCGAATGTCCCGGCGCCTTGTTCGATAGCCTTCGTATAATCAGTGCCCCTGCATACCCACCAGTTCCCATCACGCCAGTAATAGCCATCACCCGGTTTGACATAGTTCCTTTTAAAAAAGTCAACAGGATCAATGCCGGCCTTCTCCATTGCCATGGTGAGAAGGGGAAGCAACGCGCATTTCAGTTCCTGACCGCCAAAACCCCGTATCTGTCCTGAAGCCGTTCGATTTGTGCACACCACTTTGGGCTTAAGACTCCAGTTGGGACACCTGAGCATGAGCTGCGCCTCGCCGCAACCCACAGCAACCATGGCCTGGGATGTTTCAGAAAAGGCGCCGGTGTTTACAAGCCAATCGCCCGATAAGAACGTTACGTCGCCATTCTTCTTCATGCCTACCTTTCCATGAATACGGGATCCCAGCCGTACTGTAAAGGCCGCCAGATGTTCAGACCTCCCATAACAGAACTTCACAGGTCTGCCCGTTGCTTTCGCGAGGGCAGCGGCAGGTAAAACATACTGCCAGGACATATACTTTGAACCATAGCTCGCTCCTACAGGGTTCCCGATGGAATGCAGATTGATAGATCCCATCCGCCTTTGGAGGGAAACTTTAATCATATGGGGACCTTGTGATGCCGACCAAACAGTTAAGGTATCCGTCCCTTCCCAAGCAGCGATCACTCCAGGGGATTCCGGGGGCAGCGGATTGGGGATATTTTCATAGGCGTAGGTTCCTTCAACAATAAAATCAGCCTCTTCGCGTCCCTTTTCCACATCGCCAATGACAACCTCCTGGAGGGAGTGCGGTCCAAACGCTGGAATTCCCTGCGGCAAAATGTTACCGGGGAACTGCTCATACAACTGGGGCGCACCGGGTTGCATGGCCTCTTCCACATCATAGACCGCAGGGAGAGGCTCGTACTCGACTTTGATGAGACGGAGGGCATCTTCCCCGATATCCTCCGTCTCAGCTGCAATAAGGGCAACCGCGTCACCGACATAACGGACTTTATTGTCGAGGACCCGGACGTGAAGGGGTAATCCCCCCATCCAGTCCGGGACATCTTTATAAGTATGGACGGCCTTCACACCGGGGAGGCGCATGGCCTCCGCAGTGTCGATGCTCTTGATGAGGGCATGGGGGAGGGGACTTCTGAGAACCTTGCCGTAGAGCATATTGGGGATGGTAAGGTCATTGATGAACTTCGTCCTCCCAGTTACGATGTCGAGGGCATCCTTTCGGGGGGTAGGTTTGCCGATGAAGCGGTACTCTTTCATTATTTACCCCCCTTTTGGGCTGCTGCCATTACGGCGTCCAAAACATGGTAATGGGTAATACACCGGCAGAAGTTTCCTGACAGGGCTTCTTTGACCTCGTCTCTTGTAGAAGAGGGGTTCTCATTAAGGAGGGCCTTGGCGCTCATAATGATCCCCGGGGTGCAGAAGCCGCACTGGAAGGCCGTATGGTCGATAAAAGACTGCTGGAGGGGATCTATGGCGCCGGTTACGGGATTTCCCAAGCCTTCAATGGTGGTAATTTCCTTTCCTTCACACTCCACAGTCAAGAGCATGCAGGAGAGGACCGCTTTTCCGTCCATAAGCACGGTACAGCATCCACAGGCGCCGTGATCACAGGAGATTTTGGTGCCTGTCAACCCTAACCTTTCTCTGAGGGTTTGGGCCAGGGTGTGCGAGGGGGGGACCTCATGGGAGCCCTCTCCCAGTAGAAATGAGTGGGTCTTACCATTGACGGTGAGCGTGAGCGTGGGATGGGATGGGTTTTCGTGTGTTGGCGTCATAATATTTCCTCCTTATTTATCCATCAAAGATTCAAAATTACTCTTTTTAATAAGGTAGTTAGAGTTCCAACTTCTTCTTCAGTAAAACCTTTTACCGCTTCTTCGATACATTCCACCGCAATAGGCACAATCCGGTTCCTCACGGCCTGGCCCGCATCAGTTAAATAAATTAAAAACGATCTCCTGTCATATGGACTTACCTGCCGTTTGACAAGTCCTTTTTTTTCCATTCTGTCTAAAGTTCGTGTTAAAGCTCCCTGGTCTTTTAAAGTTCTTTCCGACAGTTCCTTTTGGCTGATTCCACCTTCTTCAAACAACCGATTCATGATCATCCATTGTTCAGTGGTGATATCAAAGGACTTAATCTTTCTCATAAGATTATTTTTCATTTTCAAATCCGCATGGCAAATGATAAAACCAAGAGTATCCTTATCGATAAAAATAATTGCCACCACCCAAAACCGATATGATTGATTGTTCAATTATTGACCTAACAACAATTGACTTAATCATATAATATCACATTTCTTGGCTTTGTCAATATTTTCGAGAAATATGCTCCTTACCAGTGGTCGCGGTGCAGGGGATTCTTTTTCGTGTTCCAGGGGAGAAATGTGATCATGTTCTTGCCGAAAGCGATAAATTCGCTGATATAGGAGGGCAGGGATTTCTTTTTATGATACCCGAAGTAGAAGGTTCGTCTTTCGTTGAGCTCTACCAGTTCGTACACGTTGATAAAACCGCTTTCTTTATAGTCCAGGGCGGCGATCTCGGAAATAATAGCAAGGCCCATGTTTTCTTTAACAGTCTGCTTGATGGACTGGACGTTGTCAAAATGAGCAACGATTTTTAATTTGTTCAGGAGCACATACGTTGGCCGGGGTCTCCCTGTAATGGAAAGTTAAGAAGACGACGCCCCTCGGAACGGTTTCACCGGGTTCGGCAACGGTTGTCACGCTGCCCCTGCGGGATGTGACCCGGACCCGGTCTCCCATTTTGATCCCAAAAGCCAGCGCATCTTCTCTGTTTATTTTAAGCGTCTCGGCAGGCTTAAAGGATTCCAGACCATTGCAGCGCCTTGTCATGGTCCCCGTATGATAATGGTAGCGCATCCGGCCGGTGATGAGCAGCAGCGGATAGGATTGATCCGGTTTGTTCCTCCGGTGGGGTGTAGCTTACCAGATGGAACCGGCCCAGTCCCCTGGTAAATTTTTCTTTGTGCAGGAAAGGGGTTCCCGGGTGCGTTTCTCCGGGACAAGGCCACTGCAGACCTTCTGTTTCCAAGCGCTGGTAAGTAACCCCGGCGTAGCTGGGGGTCAGCGAGGCAATCTCTTCCATAATCTCTTTGGGGTGGTTGTACCGCCAGTCCAGTCCCAGCTTGCAGGCCAGCATGGTAAGTATTTCCCAGTCCGGTTTGCTTTCGCCTCGAGGCTTGATGGCAGCGCGAATAAGCTGTACTCTTCTTTCCGTGTTGGTAAAAGTTCCGTCTTTCTCGGCAAAGGATGCGGCTGGAAGGACAACATCCGCCAGCATGGCCGTTTCGGTAAGAAAGATATCCTGTACCACCAGGAATTCCAATTTTTGCAGCGACTGTTTTACGTGGGTGATATCAGCATCGCTGAGCAGAGGATTTTCTCCCATGATGTACATAGCTTTTACTGTTCCTGCCGCGCAAGCATCTATCATCTCCGGGATTGTCAGTCCCGGCCGGCTGCTTAAGGGTTTGTCCCAGGCCCGGCTGAAGCGATTTACTGCTTCAGGGTCGCTTACAGCCCGATAGCCGCAGAAGAAAGCCGGCAGAACGCCCATATCGCAGGCTCCCTGGACATTATTCTGCCCCCTTAGAGGGTTCACTCCGGATCCGGGTTTACCCAGGTTGCCGGTTATCATGGCCAGGTTGGCGATAGCTTTTACATTGTCGGTTCCTGATATATGCTGGGTTATCCCCATAGTGTAAAGGATCGAGGCGTTTTCCGCTCCGGCATAAAGTCGTGCAGCTTTACGGATAGCTTCGGCCGGAACTCCGGTAATGGTTTCCGCCTGTTCAGGAGTATATTCCACAAGGGAGTCTTTCATTTCCTGGAAACATTCCGTGCGTTCTTGAATAAAATCCCTGTCCTCAAGATTTTCCTCCAGGATTACATTCATGAGGGCGTTTAAAAGGGCCACATCGGTTCCGGGCCTGTGCTGCAGGAAAATATCTGCCTGCTCTGCCAGAGCGATGCGCCTGGGGTCGGCCAGAACCAGCCCGGCTCCCCTGCTCAGGGCTTTCCGGATGCGGTATCCGATCACAGGATGGGTCTCCGTGGTATTGGAGCCTATTATCAACAGGCAGTCCGCCTCTTCAATATCACTGCTACTGTTGGTCATGGCACCGCTGCCAAAAGCGGCGGATAAACCGGTCACTGTCGGCGCGTGGCAGAGGCGGGCGCAGTGGTCGATATTGTTCGTGCCCAGCATACGCAGCAATTTTTGGAAAAGAAAGTTCTCCTCGTTTGTGCAGCGGGCAGAGCCAAGCCCTGCCAGGGAGTCTGCCCCAAAAGATACCACCGTCCGGGTTAATTTTTCGGCCACCAGCTGCAGGGCTTCCTCCCAGGTCGATTCGATAAATTGCCCCTCCTTTTTTATCAGGGGGTTTTTTAACCGTTCCGGGCTATGGATGAAGTCCCAACCGAAACGGCCTTTAACGCATAATTCACCTCGGTTGACGGGGCTCTCCCAGCAAGGGGAGACTCCTGTCACCGTATCGTCTTTTACGTGGAGAAAGATGCTGCATCCGGTACCGCAATAAGGGCAAATGGTTTTCACTTTTTCTGTTTCCCATGTCCGCCCTTTCCCTTTGCTCATTTTCGGCAAGAGGGCGCCTACGGGGCAGAGATCCACGCACATCCCGTAAAAGGTGCAGGGTGATTCTTCCATCGGGACACCGAAAGCAGGTGTGACACAGGTTTTGAACCCTCAATAAGCAAAGTCAATGACGCCGGCACCGTTAATCTCGCTGCAGACCCGCACACATTTGCCGCAGAGGATGCATTTGGTCATATCCCTTTCGTAGAAAGGGTTTGTGGCCTCCAGGCGAAATTGTTTCATCTCTCCTTTAAGGTCCGATTTTTTAACTCCATAATGATAAGCATCGTCCTGCAACTTGCAGTGGCCCATTTTTGTCCAATTTCTCTTTTCCGTAACTATACCATAATTCCGGATTTTTCATTAATAATCGTCCTCGTTTTTCCCTTTTCCATAATCTCTTCACTTAATATCCCCATCTTTTTCAGTTGCCTGTTCAGGAGCGCCCCGGTCAGCTTTTTGCTTTCGGCGCTTATGACCCTGTTAACACAACGGGCAAACTCGTTTACTCCAATATTTCTGTCCGGCAGTTCAATCAAATCTTTTTCCTGCGGGGAAATGTTGAATGCTTTTGGCTTATTGCTTCCACTTCTAAGCCTGTTTGCTGCCTGGTCGTCCAACAACCCGCAAACATAATGCAAACACCTGATCATTCTGGGATCATGCAGGAAACTGTCTTCCTCAAGCTTTTCCCCATTTAAGGGGTTAACCCCGCCGGCAATTCTCTGTAGTATCCGCTTTGCTTTATAAATCTTTTCAATATCCTCTCTCATGCAAGTCACCTCCCGCACCAGATATCTATAAGAAAAAAAGGCCCCAAATTTAGGGCCTATTATGAATTCCGAGTTTTTCTTTTAGAGCAGTTTGCAACACATTAGAGAAATTAATACCTTCACGTTCCGCAATTGTGTTAAGCCATTGTGGAACAGTCAAAGTCTTTTTAATAGCTTTATTCCCGTACTTTTTTGCGTACTCATCCAAATCAATACTGATCAGACTTACAAAACCATTTTTGTATTCATCAGGGACGACTCTTTTAATATCAGAAGCCTTGGGTATTTGTTTATTCTCTTCAACTGAATCCAACAACCATCCTGAAGCTGCGTCAATAGCCATATCCACAGCTTCAGACAAAGTATCACCTTCTGTTATGCATCCAGGCAAATCCGGAAAGATTACAGTATAACCGCCTTCTTCGCAAGGGTAGAAACAAGCCGGATATATTAATTTCATATTAACATCCTCCATTTTTATATTTATCTTACCACAAGCCGAACTTATTTTAGCCCCGCTTGTTTAAGGATAGAATTTACTGTTTTAATTTTTAGATCTTTACCATGATAGGGTATTGATATTTTTCCGGGTTTGGTTGGATGTTTGTAGTAATAATGGGAACCTGATGTGTATGAGTATTTCCAACCATCTTTCATAATTATGTTCTCTATTTCCCGGAATTCCATTTATTTGTATCTCCTTTTTATAATTAAATTATAATACTTATCACACGTGTTGTCAATCATAGGATGTAATCAAAAAGACCGCCATACCAGTAGTCCGTCTACAGTAAGTCTTTTCGCGAAGTTCAAGCCACATTTTCAACGCAAAAATTCCCATGATATACTTGTCCGTATACATTTCCAGACTGCCCCGGCGGCGCACCAGGTATACGAAAACAGCCTCATAAGTGGTGCTGCCGGCAGTTCGGTAAAAAATGGTAACGTCAAGGTCCCCTTTTGCGCTGGTATAGACAAAATTGTTCGATTGGAATTGCTCCGCAATATTTACCGTGATTAAGTAAGGCTTAAAAATCTGTGGTTTTCCGGGTCATTCCATATCGACATGAAAGCCGGTAACAGGTTATTGAAGTCGCTTTTGTTATTTTGAGGAACCATTTCTTTTATTAGATAATCTTCCATTTAAACCTCCAATGTCTCCTCAAACGTTCAAGTGTCATCGCCGAAATCAGTTTGGCTGTACTGGCCATTGTAATAATTAACTTTTTTCTGGACAGTATCGCAGTTTTTTTGTAGAGCAGGGAGAAACCACGGTTATACCCCTGTTTAATTCGGACGTTTTAAAAGCTTTCCATTCCCTATATCAACGCCCTTTTGCTCCGGGTATAGCCCTGGCTGCCTGCAAGCTAAAACAGTGTTAGTTTAATTAACACCTGAAATGTTTATGGAGAAGAAATATCCCGTATCAAGTATTCAGGATTAAGGTTATAATATAGTATCAAGAATGGTAAATTCAGCTCTCGGGGGAGTAATAAGATGACGGAGATTAATTTTAAGATTGAAGGTATGCACTGCGCCGCCTGCGCCCGCCGGGTGGAAACAGAACTGGGAAAGTTGGCCTGGGTCGAAGAGGCCCGGGTAAATCCGGCCACTGAAAAAGCTTATGTTCGCTACGATGCGGAGCAGGGAAGCCGGGAGGCCCTCTTTGAGGCCGTCGACCAGGCCGGCTACCGGGCGGTCCCGGAACTGGAGCGGGTCTCCTTTCGCGTGCTCGATCTGCGTTGCGCCGCCTGCGTGCAGCGCGTGGAGCAGTCTCTACTGCAAGCCCCCGGGGTGCGGGAGGCCAGGGTGAACCTGGCTGACGGAGGGGTTCATGTTGCCTTTGACCCCGCCGTGGTGGAAAGCAGCGCCCTGCGGGAAATCGTAGCCCGGGCCGGGTATACGGTTGCGCAGGAAAGGGAAACGGGCAGGGTAGAGGATGATGGGGAGGCGCGCCGCTTCGCGGACGCCAGGAGGCGCATGCTCATCGCCTGGATCTTCACCGTCCCCATTATCATCTGGATGATTCCGGAGATGTTCATGCACTTTGCCCCGTTCGGACACGGAAAGCTGAATGTGGGCATGATCCTGCTGTCTACACCGGTGGTTTTCTGGCCCGGCAGGGAGACCCTGGCCGGAGCCTGGCGCGCGCTGCGCGGCGGCAGCGCCAACATGGATGTGCTCATCGCCATGGGCACGCTGGCCGCCTTTTTCACCGGACCCTTCTCCTTTGTTACGCCTGTGGCCAATTACGCCGGCATCGCTGCCATGATCATGGCCTTTCACCTGACCGGCCGCTACCTGGAGGCCAAAGCCAGGGGCAGGGCCTCCCAGGCAATCCGCAGGCTGCTGCAGCTAGAAGCCCGCACCGCCAATATCATCGTTGACGGGGATGAGCGGCAGGTGCCCGTGGAGCAGCTTCAGGCCGGCGACCTGATGCTTGTGCGCCCGGGGGAAAAAATACCCACCGACGGCATTGTGGAACAGGGGGAGAGCAGTGTGGACGAATCCATGGCCACGGGGGAATCGCTGCCGGTGCCTAAGGAAACCGGGGATGCGGTGATCGGGGCCACGCTGAACCAGGAGGGGGTGCTGCGGGTCAGGGCCACCCGGGTGGGCCGTGATACTTTTTTAGCCCAGGTAATCCGCATGGTGGAAGAGGCCCAGGGCACCCGCGTGCCCATCCAGGAATTCGCCGACCGCGTTACCGGGTGGTTCGTCCCGGCGGTGCTGGGCGTCGCCCTCTTTACCCTGGCGCTGTGGCTCTTGCTGCCCGGCCCCATGAGCGGGGTACTGGCCGCAGCGTCTCCTTACCTGCCCTGGGTCAACCCGGAACTGGGACGGGTCAGCCTTGCCGTTGTGGCCGTCGTGGCGGTGCTGGTCATTGCCTGCCCCTGCGCCCTGGGACTGGCCACCCCCACGGCGTTGATGGTGGGCAGCGGCCTGGGGGCGGAGAACGGTGTGCTGATCCGCCACGGCGCCGCCATCCAGGCCCTGGTGGAAGCCCGCACCGTTGTTTTCGACAAGACAGGGACTTTGACCAGGGGTGAACCGG
>QZJM01000045.1 GCA_003605065.1 Dethiobacter sp.
AGCAAACTTTTGCAGTTCCACTTTCCACAGCTTTACCCTTGAACCGTTACTGCCGCCGCCGTCTGCTGTGATGAGTAGCTCTTTAGCATCCGGGTACGCAAGGCTGAGGTATCGCTGTCTGTGCCGAGATTCACCCAACCGGTGTTGCTGCTTAATTCATAAACACCGTAGGGGGTTACTCTATTTGGTTATCCTGCCTATAGCACTTATGAATGTGGATGTACAGACCAAAATATGGTAATTATGGTAATATGTTTAGTTTATTGTTGGGAGTCTACTAACTGTTCAGAAAACATCTTGCACCCATAATTTGCAAAATAACTGCATAATTTTTTCCAATTTCGTTCATAATGTTGCAAAGCCGACTGCTTTAACCCAAACGTTTGGTATCTGCTCAGCCTAAAAATTAATTTTCATTTCGTAAGCTAAGCCCTGCTGATTCTTTTGCTTTAAGAGTTCCAGGTAAGTAAGCCCTGTTGCCGATGTAGCAATATCAATCTTTTCAGTAGTAGCGGCCCCGTGGTTCACGTGTTCCGGAATCTTAAGCAGATAAGCATCGCTGTAGCGCTGATTGTCACGGTAAACCTGCACACTGCCTGGGTCGAAAGGGTCATAGCGGACCGAAATATGCAGCAGATGGCATGTATCGCCCTGCAGCGCTGGTTGCGGTGTTTGGGCGAGAAACGCTGGTATGCTTTGGACTCTTTTTTACCCAGTTCTTGGGTAAGGCCCAGCCGTTCAAAGTGGTCATAAAGGCGGTAAAATCCGAAGGTTTTGCGGCACTTCACCGGAAAGAAGCGAGTTAAACGAAAGTAGTGGGTTTTAAAGAGTCATGACAAACTACCCGGCGCTGGTAGCACCGGGATTCCTGTCGGGTATTCCCTTGCGGGTATTGACTGATCCCGGAATATATCACCCTCTAATGATGACAATTTAAGCTGGATTCAACAATAATCCACTTCTCGGACAACCATTCCAATCCCCGTTAGCTTTTCCCAGTCGCGTTTCGCGTCCACCATCCAATCGAGATCCGTTGAATAGAAGTAGGTTCGTTTTTCGATCCGGCCATGCCCTTTTTCCAGGGTGCTGTGAACCTCTACCTTCCTGCTATAATTGGGTTCTTCTGCATTCTTCGGTTGTGACTGCTTCTTGATAATTTCCAATTCTCCGGTCTGCGCTAATTCCTCAAAATAGCCTTTTACTTCCTGCTGAAGTTTATAATATATAATTCAAAAATGAGACTTTTTCTACCTGCCTGTATCCGGAGAATTTTACCTCCAGCCTTTTTTTAAAAAGCGGGCCGTGAATAACAAGGGTATGGTACTCCCCTGCTTCTCCGCAGGGAGACAGCCCTTTATTTTTTAATTCCTGAATGAATGCTCTGCCCAGGATGGTGCCCAGCCACTTCTCTGCCAAGAGATCGCTTCTCAAGGCAACAATGAGCAGTTCAGCGTTTCGCTGCAGCAGTTCCGCCAGTATGTCTTCCTCTTCCATGCCCCACAGGGGTAAATAACTATTAACGGCAGCCCTGGAACAGGCATTCTCAACCCAGCTCCGGTGCTCGGGGAGGTTAATGTCTCCAAAAACTCCACCGGTAAAACCCTTTAGTTTTAATTCACCGGCGACCCTGTGAAAACTGTCCTCATATTCGCCCCAGGTGACCGGTTCCAAAACTTGGGGGAGAACCAAAGCCCGGGCCTGGTTCTTCAAAAGTTGCAGGGGCAAACCGTGAGACATACTGCAGCCTTCCTTATTAACAAAAGTGAGCAGGTTTCCCGGCTCCATTCCGGCTTCCCGGGCTTTTAGCAGGGATAAATAACTGTCTTTTCCACCGCTCCAGGACACAAAAACCTTTTCACCTGTCATCTTGTTCATCACCATCCTGGCTTTTTATTTTTTTCCCTGTCATGAAGATAAGACAGCAGGGCCTCACTGTCAGGTAAGAAAAGCGCTCCTTTTTCCTTAATCTTTTCATAAACGGCCCTGGCCTTTCCTCCGCAGTAATCGCGCTCTCCGAAAGGTGTTTCTTCCAATATCACCCCTGTAAGCCGGGATAACAGCATTTCCTCCACTGCCTCCAGGTTGCGCAAATTTCCCAGGCCGAAGGGGATGGAGGGAACTACAACAATGTGGGCTTTTTCCATCAGCGCCAGGTGCTGCCGGTGAAAATGATCGTTTATAGGTGAAAAAGGAGGCAGGGTAACGACAGGGAGGCGGTAACAGGAGGCAAACTGGTGGCTACTGTCCTCCCGCGTAACAGGCCCCACTGACAGCTGAAAACCGGCATCGAAAAGGGCGGCAAGTATGGAAACCGATTCCTCCCCCCCACCGATAACATGGACTTTTAACCTTTGTCCTTTTTCTTCCAGGTAACTGCGTTTCAACACCGTAATACTAAGTTTTCCATGCAGGGGATTGCGCTGGATGACCACCGGCGCACGGTAAGCCTTGTTAATATTTTCCGGTGTTAATACTTCTTCCGGTTTTCCTATGGACAGGATTTTTTTTTCAGCAAGTAAAATAAAATATTCAAAGAACTGTGAAGCCAGGTTAAGATCATGGATAGCAGCAATAACAGTAATGCCTTTTTCCCGGTTGAGTTTCCGGGCCAGTTCCAGAAACTCCACCTGGAAATTTATATCCAGGTTTGCCGTGGGTTCATCCAGAAGCAAAAGGTCCGGCTCCTGTGCCAGGGCACGGGCAATGATTACCCGCTGCCTCTCTCCCCCGCTTAAATTGGTAACCGGCTTCTGGGCCAGGTAAGCAATCCCCGTGGTTTCCATAGCCCTACGGACTATTTCCCTGTCCTGTTGACTTTCCCTTTGAAAACGCCCCAGGTAAGGGTAACGTCCCATGGAGACTATCTCTTCCACGGAAAAATCGAAATCCACAGCAGTATCCTGGGGAACAACGGCCAGTGACCGTGCTACTTCCTGCAAAGGCATTTTTTGTAAGTCCCTGTTATCCAGGTACAGCGTTCCCAGGGTCGGTTTAAGCACGCGGCTGATGCAGCGCAGCAAAGTGGATTTCCCGGCCCCGTTCGGGCCTATCAGCGCTACCAAAGCCCCTTTTTTAATAGAAAAATGCAGCCCCTCAAGGGCAGTCAAAGCCCCGTATTCCACCGAAAGGTCACATACGCTGAGCTTTACCCCACGTTAACCACTCCCTAAACACCGCTAAAATACTTCATTTTTTCCGCCTGCGCAATAAATACAGGAAAAAAGGAGCCCCTAAAAGGGCTGTAATAATGCCCACCGGGAGCTCCGTAGGGGCAATAACGGTTCGCGCCAGGGTGTCAGCCCCAATTAATAAAACGGCTCCGGACAGGGCGGAAGCTGGCAGGAGAAAACGGTGGTCCGGGCCGGCCACCAGCCGGACCATATGGGGAACCACCAGGCCGATAAAACCAATAATCCCGGTGGTGGAAACAGCCGCAGAAACGAGCAATGATGCTGCCGCCAGAAAAATCTTTTTAAGTTTCTCAGCATCTATCCCCAGGTACTGGGCAGTGTCCTCCCCCAGCAACAGGGCGTTTAACTCCCGGGCAAAAAAATAGATTACTCCATACCCGGCCAGGACATAAGGGATCATGACCCGGACATAACTCCATCGCGCTCCTCCCAGCCCCCCCATTATCCAGAAAACAACCTGGTGCAGGCGCTCCCCGGCAAAATAGATAAACAGGGAAACAAGGGCGGTAAGAAAGGCGCTGACAGCAATTCCGGCCAGAAGCAGCGTCATAACCGGGACAAAGTCACCCTGGCGCGACAGCTGGTAAACCAGCATGATCGTGGCCAGCCCTCCGGCAAAAGCCAGGATGGGAACCGCTCCAAAACCGGCAAAACCCATAGAAAGACCGGATACGATAGCGAAAGTGGCGCCCAGGGCTGCCCCGGAGGATACCCCGATGATATAGGGATCGGCCAGGGGATTGCGGAAAAGCCCCTGAAACGTGGCGCCGGCTACAGAGAGGGAGGCACCGACTAGCGCTGCCAGAAAAACCCGGGGGAGGCGGATATTCAGCACTATTTCCCTGGTGGTCTCCGTTATAGCTGTATCAGGAGAAAGGCCGGCAATTTTCTCCAGGATAATATAAAAGATTTCCCTTTTATCCAGAGAAACGGCGCCAAAACTGATGGAGTAAATAAAGGAAACAAGCAGCATTAGTAAAAGCACCAGCAAACAGGCCCTTTTTTGCCAGTCAGTAGTAAGAATTCCACGGCTTATCTTGGAAGCACTTTTATCCTGCGGCACCAGTTCCTCACCTCATGACCGTCTTACTATAGCTCCGGATAAAAAATCATGGCCATTTCCTCTACGGCGTCAGCTATGCGTGGACCGGGGCGTGATATCTTGTCCGGGTCAATCCCAAAAAGCCGCTCATTTGTAATGGCGGTTATGGCTCCCCAGCCCGGGCGACTTTTAATCTCGTTCGCCAGGACTTCCTCCGTCCCGTGGTAATTGGGAAAGACAATAACCTGCGGGTCGCGATCGATTACCGCTTCCGCGCTTACCTTAGGGTAGGGTGCCTCCACATCGGCAAAGATATTTACCCCACCCGCCGCCTCGATAAGTTCATGGATTACTGAAGTGCAGCCAACGCTCATAAGGGGATCGGCATAAACTTCGTAGTAAACCCTTACTCGCTTGTCTTCTGGCACTTCTAAAAGCTTTTCCCTGACAGCATCTATTTTCCCTCTTATTCCGGCGACGAGCAACCGGGCACTTTCCTCTTCTCCGGCAGCCAAACCCAGCAGCTCTATGGACCGGTAAACCTCTTCTATACAGGTAGGGTTAAGTACGAGCACAGGAATTCCCAGGTCTTCGAGGCGGGCCAATTCCTCCTCCTGCATACGCACCGCCACGACAAGGTCTGGTTGCAAGGCAACTACCTTTTCAATATTTGGTTCGGCAAAGCTACCCGCTTTTGGTTTTTGTAAGGCCTCTATCGGGTAATTGCAGTATTCGGTTACTCCCACAATTCGCTCCGCCAGCCCCAGGGCAAATAGCATCTCTGTATTGCTGGGCGCCAGGGAAATAATTCTTTGCGGTTTTTGGGAAAGGCGGACCTGGCGTCCCAGATGATCTTCCACTGTAACCTGGAAAGGTTTATCCTCCTGGCTTCCCTTGTTTCCTGTATCTTTAGGTTGCGCACAGCCGGCGGCAATTAATAGCAAAAGTAAAAATACTAAACTCGCGGTAAATTTTTTCATGGTATTTTTCCTCCCTCATGTCAGGCTATCAGGCATATCACTCATGGAGATATTATCAAACCTAACGTGTTAGTTTTACCGGCTCTGATAAAAATCGTTTACTCCCATACCCGCAGCCTGCCCTTAATCAAAAATTTTCATCTTACTGGCAGTGAAGCACATGCTTACAAAGGCACTATACAAAATAAAAAACCACGGAGAAGAAATCGTGGCTGCAGTACACCTCCCCTCTCCCTCGAAGGAGTATTGTGCTATCAGCAGCAGGCAGGTCTCCTGGCTTACAGGTCATTGTCTCCCTTCGCCTTCCCGGTTTTCAGTACCAGTGACATAATGAAGGAAGTCTACCTGTTTACAGTGGCGGGACCGCACCGGATTTTCACCGGGTTTCCCTTTTAAGCCCTTAAGGGCACCTGCTGACTGGAAGATATTCAATTGTATAAGCTTAAGAAACGGCTAAATTAATGCCTCCGTTTTGTAAATTATTATATCATACGGCGAAAAATATTTCCAGCAAAATATAACCTGCAGCATATGTAGATCATTTTATCCATTGTTGTGACCCGCCGGGTCATGCGTTATGGAAAATGGCGCAGCGTTTACTGGTGGCGGAGCAATAGCGTGATCTGAAATGCGGCCGCCTTAACCTTCGCTCCTCGCGCTTTTATTGACGAACTTGCCGACTAAAGCAACGACAACTTTTCCACTCTTTAATTTAAGATAAAGTTTATTCAGGATGCCAAAAACAATATAGGACATCAGCAAATACAGGACCGCTTCCCTCATGAATATTACAAAAAAGATAAAACTAAGTATACCCGAATAAAACAGTATAAAGGTAAACAGGCTAACTTCACGCTGGCCCTTTTTAATAGCGGGATACTGAATTTTACTAATCATCAAAAAAGCCAGGATAAAGGTATATAAGGGTACTACCCAGGCAAGAGAGGGATTGCTGTGCAACGACAGGGCCGCAAGGGCACCTCCGGCAATAGTTATGGGCAGCCCCATAAACCACGAATTAGAAGGGGATGCCAGGTTAAACCTGGCCAGCCGGTATGCACCGGCAAGAGGAAAAAGCATAGCAAAGAGCATTCCGACCAGCCCAAACTGGTACAGGTACGTTTTGTAAATAATTACGGCCGGCACCACGCCAAAGGAGACCAGGTCACAAAGAGAATCAAGCTGTTTCCCCAGTTCACTGCATGCTTTTAACATTACCGCTATCTTTCCGTCGAGTCCATCGAGAACCATGGCGATGAAAACCAGTGAAATGCTTAGTTCGTTCCTGCCATCCAGAACATAAAAAAGAGCCAACATTCCTAAAATCAGGTTGCTCATGGTAAATATATTGGGAATGTTTTTCCTGGCAGGCTCTTTAAAGCTCACCCAAAACGGTCTCCCCTCCACGTACCCTGTCACCTTCCTTCACTTGGAGTTTTATTCCCGAGGGAATATAAAGCTCGGTACATGAACCAAATTTAATCATACCGATACGCTCACCGCGTTCAATTTTATCACCGGGCTTAATCCAGCAGACAATTCTCCTGGCTACCATGCCTGCTACCTGCACAACAAGCAACTTTCCCCGATCTGTTTCAATTCCTATCAAATTTCGTTCGTTCCTTGAAGAGGCTTCTTCCTTATAAGCAGCAATAAACCCGCCGGGAATATACCGGCACAAGGGTATGATTCCCCCGTAAGGGGAACGAGTCACATGAACGTCAAAAAGAGAAAGAAAGATACTTACTTTTAGAGTTTCACTTTTAATAAAATGAGGCTCATAAGCTTTTTCTATCTTTATAATCCTGCCGTCAGCAGGAGCCAGCACTAAATTCTTTCCTGCAGGGGATTCCCTGTAAGGATCACGAAAAAAATAAGCAAGAAATACAGTTACAAAAAGAAAAGGAAGAAATAAAAAAGAAGCCTTGGTATAAAAAAAGAGCGTTATCACCAAAGCTGTGATTATATAAGGATATCCTGGTTTAGCAATAGCAATATTCTTCATAGAAACCCCATTTTTGAGTTTTACGTACCTAATATCATTATAACAGATAACAACCGTGCAAAGAAGAAAAAATATTCAACTTAAAAATATATTTATACTAGATAAGGAATCTCCGGCATTTCCTCCCCCTTCTTTTCCACTGTTATTTTACCCCACATTTTTTCCCTGGCTGCCTCCTGTTTCCAGCGCCTGTTTTCCGGAGAAAAAACAATTTCCTGATAAACTTCTGCTGTCCTCCGGGCAATTTTTTGCCACGAATAAGCAGCAATTGCTTTCTCATAAGCCTTTTCCGCTAAAGCCGCTGCCCATTCCTTGTTTTCCAGCAGGCGGCAGATCTGTTCCGCCAGGGAATGGGAATCGCCTGGATAAGCTTTTAAACCGTCTACCTGGTGCTCAATAATTTCCTCCAGGCCCCCTATAGAGGAAACAACAACAGGCGTCCCTGAGATCATAGCTTCCAGGGCCACAATACCAAAGGGCTCGTATAAACTGGGAAAAACCGCTACGGCAGCGGAGCTATATAACTCGTTACGCATCTGGTCATTAATATATCCGCAAAAAAATACCCTGCCTTCCAATCCCAGTTCCCGGGACCGGCTTTTTAAATACTCTTCGTAAGGACCCGTGCCGGCAATGATAAATTTTGTTTGTGGAAAACGCTCCAGAATAGCAGGTGCAGCATCCAGGACAACCTGAACCCCTTTTTCCGGGACAAGACGCCCGATGTAGAAAACTATTTTTTCACCGGGGAGAAAAGAAATCCCTTCCATGGCCGGTCTTATCCCTGCTGCTTTGTAGGCTTCAGGCCTGATGCCATTAGGTATAATCACCACTTTTTCCCCGGGTACCTGAAAAACATACTTCACTTCGTCCTTCATGTGCCTGCTGCAGCAGATCACCTTCCATGCTTCATAGGTAAGCCACCATTCTAAATCGCTGATATACCGTTGTTCCCCGGTATGCAGGCCGTTGTTCCGGCCAAATTCGGTGGCATGTATAGTTGCCAGCAAAGGTGTGCTAAAGATATTTTTAAGTCCGCGGGCAGCATAGGTCACCAGCCAGTCATGGGCATGAATAAGATCGTATGGCCCCTTATGGTTAAAAAGAAGAACACCCCTTTCCAACAAGGCAAAATTTAACCTTTGAACCCAGTCGATAAAATCCCTTTCTTTGCCTCCGTGATAAGGGGTTGCCCTCCAGACCTCTATCCCTTCCATTGTTTCTTTTTCCGGTAAATTTTCTCCACCCGAAGTTAGAACATCCACCTGATATCCTTCCGCTACCAGTGCCCTGGAAAGCTCAAAAACATGCTGGGATAAACCTCCAACCTTTTGCGGAGGAAATTCCCAGCTAAGCATCATAATACGCATCGGCAAGCTTCACCCTTTCCATTGTCTGTTTGCCTTTTATTATTTCCTTCAAAACCCGGGGGTATGTTTATTTTCTTGTAAAAGCAGGAAATTCCCCGGAAACACGGAATAAGAAAACTATAATCTTATATTATGGCAGCAAATTTAGAGCGAGCACCAACCTTCGCCACCTTAAAAAAAGGAGAGTAGATTATGAATGGTTCTTTTAAATTAACCAAATTATTCGGGATTGATTTGGAGATAAATATCAGCTGGCTGCTGGTTTTTGCTCTTTTTAGTTTCACCCTGGCACAGCAGTTTTTCCCCTCCAGAGTTGAAGGTCTCGGGCTTTCGACCTACTGGTCAATGGGTATTACCACTACAATTTTCATTTTTGCTTCTGTTATCATCCATGAACTGGCCCATTCACTTATGGCCATCAAAAACGGTATACCCATAAAAAAAATTACTCTTTTTATTTTCGGCGGAGTTGCCCAGATGGAAAAGGAACCCGAACAACCCGGGGTAGAATTAAAAATAGCCCTGGTAGGCCCAGCCGCCAGCCTGGTTCTGTCCCTTTTGTCCTGGATTATTTTTCTCCTGCTGCCCGGGGAGCTGGCCATGAGCCACGTGATCTGGTTCCTGGCCAGGATAAACTTTATCGTGGGAACAATAAATCTCATACCAGCTTTCCCTTTAGATGGCGGGCGGGTTTTAAGGGCCGTTCTCTGGAAACTGATAAAAAGTATGCTCCGTGCCACAAAGATTGCTGTTGTTATCGGCAATATTTTTGCATTTTTTGCTATAGCACTGGGGTTTTTTATGCTTTTCCGGTACACTTTTATCTGGGGGCTCTGGTATATTTTCCTGGGCTGGATGCTCTACCAGGCCGGGCAGGCTAGCTACGTCCAGCTTGTTTTTCATCAATCCTTTAAAGGAGTGCCTGTTTCCCGGGTAATGAGCCCGGACGTGCACACCGTCAGCCCCGGGCTTACCCTGGTTAAACTGGTGGAGGAATTTTATCGCTACAAATTCGGCGCTTTCCCTGTAGTAGAAAACGGCGATTTAAGGGGAATGGTCACCTTTCACCAGATCCGTGAGGTGCCCCAGGAAAAATGGCCCGCTACTATCACCGCACAGATCATGACACCGGAGGGAAAACTATTCAAAGTCTCTCCAAGGCAGGAAGCAGTAGAGGTTATGATGAAAATGGCCGCCGAAAACATGGGAAGGATCCTGGTCGTAGAGGACAACAAGCTGGTAGGTATACTGAGCAGGACGGATCTAATGAAGTTAATCAGTATGCACCTGCTCCTGGGAATTGAAAAATAGTCTTGCGGCATTTTCCCCCCGGATCATCTCAATTTCCAGGGGAGTGAGACCCGCTTCCTGTAACTCCCGGAAGTAGCGACGGGGAGAAAGCAGGGGATAATCAGTACCGAGAAGGATCTTGTGTATAACTCCTATTTCCCTGGCTGCACGGTAAATATTTTTATGATATAAGAAAGGGCCGGCTGCAGTATCATAATAAACATTCTGCAGCTGGTTTTTTATTTCCGGCATAAGTTCGTAAAAAAACAGTCCCCCGCCCCAGTGGGCATAAATAATGGTAAGCTCCGGATGCTTTGCCGCAAAATCAGCCGCTTCCCTGATAGAAACATCACCTTTTCCCGTGTAATAATGGCCGACGTTTTCGTTGATATGCAGCAGCAGCGGTAAATTTCTTTCCGTGCAGACAGAGGCCAGTTCTCCGGCTTCGCGCCCTTCTAGGGCAAATTTCTGTCCCCAGGGGAAAAGTTCGCCCACACCAACAGCCCCTGATTCGCAGCACCGGCTGATCTCTTTTTCCATCCCGGAATCCAGGGGAGAAACGACAGCCATGGCCAGAAACCTTCGGGGATTGATTCTGGCAGCCTCCAGAACATAATCGTTCATTTCCCGGCAGAGCCCCTGGTCAGAAGAAGCAAAGCCGCTGATGGCCGCTTTGTCCAGACCGCATTTATCCATCTCTGCCAAAAGATCTTCTGCCGAAGCATATTTATGAAGCGGGCTGGTACAAATCTGGCATAAGAAGGCATCCTTTTCCAGGTATTCTTTAATCCTGCCCACCACATCCGGAGGGAAAAGATGGACATGGACATCCATTAGCATGAAGGTTACCTCCTATCAGCGTTTGCTGTTGGCGGAGTTTCGGGGGAAAACAGGGGGGGAAGACAGGGGGGAGACAGGGGGACGGTTCTTGAAGGGTTCAATCGGAAGTTTTGCGCGCGAAAAAGCCCAACTTGTAACTAATATAGCATACAGTTGAGCCTTAAA
>QZJM01000069.1 GCA_003605065.1 Dethiobacter sp.
CTGATCCGACCGACCCTTTGAGTTATGTCCTGGTAAGTTGGTTGCCCCCTCCCTTAACTCCGGCGCCGCCACTGACACAACAGCACGGCCGGATCCAGTTTACTGCCGAAAATTTTACTGTTAATGAGAATGATACAAGTGGCCGGGCCACCATCACAGTGGAACGGGTTGACGGCAGTGCTGGTACGGTAACCGTTGATTATGCCACTGCAGATGGTACCGCCACGGCCGGTACAGACTACACTGCCGCCTCCGGCACGCTCACCTTTAATGATGGGGACACAGGACCCAAGACATTTACCATCCCCATTACTAACGATTTATGGATTGAAGGTAATGAAACCATTAACCTTGCCTTAAGTAACCCCACCGGCGGGGCCGCACTGGGTAACCGGAGTACGGCAGCACTTATTATTCTTGATGATGATACAATTTCCATTCATCCGGAGGATTATATAACATATTGCGCTGATATATCGTTTGGCAACAATGTAATAATTACGGGCGATATCCTTACGGGAAACAGGTCTTTAGAGGTAACTGTTTCCAATGGAACGAAACTAGACGGTAATGTTTATGTTAATACAAATTTGCGGATTGACAACAACAGTACAATTGGCAGCGCCGCCCGGCCAAGAAATTTAGTTGTAAACGGCTCGGTAACACTTAATAATAATTCTATTGTTTACGGGAACCTCTACCTCAGTGGGCAGTTTACATCGGCAAACCAAGCGAAGGTCGACGGCACTACAATTACGGGCCCTGTGCAGATACCTCCGGTTAGTATACCTCCACTGCATCCTGCTTTATATACTAACTATACTAATATTACCAGCTCAAGCCCGTACCCGTTTACTTTAGTTAATAACGGCAAGTACTATATCCAAATGAATAATTATGATTTCCACAGCAGCCAGTCCGGTAAAGATGATTACACTCTGGTCAGCACAGGGAATTTAAAATTTCCCAATAATTTTACCGGCAGCGGCGTAATCTTTGCTCCTGATGGCACAGTAACATTTTCCAGTAATTGTCGCTTTACCGGTATTATTGTTGCCAAAAACATTATCGTGGGTAATAACTGTGTATTAACATACCAAAAATACTCCGGCCTCCCTTTCTAATTTAAGTACGGGGGTAAAAGTATGCCTACGCTGAAAAACAGGAACGGTTTTACGCTGATTGAAATCATGATGGTTGTTGCTTTGTTGGGGATTTTCTCGGCCATTGTCTACGGGTTTTTAAATTTTAACTTCAGGTTTGCCCATCAAAGCGCCGGTGAGCATGAATCTTATCTTCAAGCCCGAGCCGCTATGATCAAGCTGGTGTATACTTTGCAAAAGTACCAAACACTATACCTGGATACCGCTGACGAAAAAATTGACCGGGTTGACTATAGCGGCGCCAGGCATGGTTTAGTCAGTTATAAAAAGAATTCCGCCAGGCTCACTGATCCCGAATTTGACTACTATTTTTTAAGTACGCAGGGAAATATCGGTCAGCTGCTGAACAAAAACGGTGATGTAGCAGCAGACAATATCACCTTTACTGTAAGTAATCCTGACGGGAATGTGAACTTAATTAGAATAGCCATTGAGGCATACCCAAAGGATCAACCGGGTGCTGCCGGTTTAAAACTGTATACCGTTGTAAATGCCAATCGTGCGGTCAGGGAGTAGATCTACGTGGGGGGGGGGAACGGTTATGTTTAAGTTTATAAAGAATACTAATGGCGTGGCATTGATCATAGTTATGGCGATAATGGCCGTTACTGCCATTGTCATTAGCGTTATCTTAACCATTCCTTCAGGGGAAAGCCGGGTAATTTTTGACTACGGAAAAAGCAATAAAGTTTTTTATATCGCTGAGGCAGGAGCTGACCTGGCCATTTGTGAATGGCGAAAGTATATTACCAGCCTTAGAGAAAACAACAACGGGCCACCGCCGGTTAGTGTAAATACCAGTGTTTTTATTAATAACTGGTTAAAAAGTAAAAAAGATGCTCTTAGTGCTGCTTTTGCATCTCAATACGGACTTTCCACCGGTACAATTTCTATTGACTACACTTCTTCCAAACCCGCTGTTACTTCAGCCGCAGGGGATTACTTTGAGCTAACAATCGAGGCGAACTATTCTGATACTTACAAATATAAGGTCCGGTTAGCATATGATACATCGGGTAACACCGCTGCGTTCAAGGGGGAATAATAGTTGTTCCTAAAGACAATTCAAACAAGATATGATCACTGCCAATTCTAGGCGTAAGATAAATGGTTACCCTTAAATTCAGAAGAATTTAAGGGTAAAGAATCACAGGAGAGGTCCGGGTCGTCCTGTATTAGCAGGGTTTAAAAAAATTTTCAACAACGCAATAAAATTTATTTAAATTATGCCAAAAAATATGTTATAATTACAACTAAATACATTTTTTGCCTGTGTTACCTGATTAACTTTTGTCTTGAAAGGAAATAAATGCCGACAATTTGTTACGTTATGGTTTTTATTACCGGCCTGGCGGTGGGCAGCTTTTTAAACGTCTGTATTTACCGCATACCCCGGGGGCAATCGGTGGTTACCACACCCTCGCATTGTTTTAGTTGCGCTACAAACCTTAAGCCCTGGGATTTGGCACCGGTGTTTAGCTTTATGTGGCAGCGCGGCAGGTGCCGTTACTGTGGAGTTAAACTTTCCCGGCAGTATCCGCTGGTGGAATTGTTAACCGGTGTGCTTTTTGTGGCAGCGGTTTACCGGTGGGGTTTAACCTGGACTGCTCCGGCGATGATGGTTTTCTTTTCCATGTTAATTGTAACCGCCGTTATAGACTGGCGCCACCAGGTTATCCCCGACGGGGCGCTGCTGGCCGGAGGGGTGTTGGGGTTGCCCCTGATTTACCTGCAATCCCTGGATAAGCTTAAATGGGGAGTCGCAGGTTTTCTGGCTGCCGGGCTGTTGCTGTATTTAATCGCCGTTATCTCTAAAGGCGGTATGGGCGGCGGCGATATTAAACTGGCAGCGGTAATGGGCCTCTACCTGGGGCTTAAACCGGTGGCGGTGGCGTTATTGCTGGCTTTTATGCTGGGTGGGCTAATCGGTCTGGCGCTGCTGGTGACAGGTAAAAAGGGACGCAAGGACGCGGTACCCTTTGGGCCATTCCTGGCGCTGGGGGCATTGTTTGCCTCTTTTGCCGGGGAGCAGATCATAGCCTGGTATGCCGGGTTCCGGGGATTGTAAGTAATAAAGGGACTGTTAATTGAATTTAAAAGAACTAAGGGCAAACTTTCCGAAAGGAGAGGACGCAAAGCCACGGGCCTAAGGACATTGTCGATGGCAGCCGGGTTGCCTTAGGAGTAATGGATCCAGAACCCCTAAGTATGTTGGTGTTTTGGATTTTGTTGTTTTATATCTGGAGAAGTATTATCAAGATGTTTTTTAATGAGGAGCTGGTAGCATGGGTTAAACCGATGACTTAATGCCGGCAACGGAGGAGCGGGAAATGGAAATTTATAAAATTTACAATCTTAAAGGAGGTCTTTATTATGTTCAAAAAAATTAATAATAACCGGGGTTTTACGCTGGTGGAGTTAATGCTGGTGATTGCCGTAATCGGTATCCTGGCAACAGTGTTGGCGCCTAGAATGGGTTTTGTCAGGGATACTGCCAAAGAAACCGGTCTTGATTCGAACGCACGTGTAGTGGAAGCTACTGTTACCTCTATGCTGCACAAATACAGTGCTCGCGACGCTTTGAAAACGGCTTTAGACGCTAAACTAGAAGGTAATTTGACCAATCCTTTTTCTAACAGTACAGCTGCTGTAAATTACGACGCAGGTGGTAATCCTGCCGTAGTATTTTACAATGGCCCATATACTGACTGGAACGGAACTTATTCAACTTATGCCGGCTCCATAGTTTGTGCTATAAATACCGCCTCATCTCCATTTACGGTAGATGTTTTTTATATTGACAAGGACGGTTTGAGAGTTGAAGCAAGCCGCAGGATCATTAATTAATTTTCCTTATGGCGGAATGTTTTAGCCTGTTACAATTCTGAAGCAAGCAGGTGTATATGAGTGCACAAACCTAGACTCCGCCTGGGCGACTTACTCCTCCAGGCAGGAGTAATAAGTGAAGAACAACTTAATGAAGCCTTAAGCCGGCAGAGCAGTTCAGGCAAACGTTTGGGCCAGGTGCTGCTGGAGGGTGGCTATATCACCCCGCAGGAGTTAACCAGGGTGCTGGAAACCCAGCTGGGCATTGAGAGTATCAACCTCAAACATACAGCAGTGGACCCGAAAACCGCCCGGTTAATCCCTGAGAACCTGGCCCGGCGGCATGTGCTAATCCCGGTGCAGGTGGCCAAGGGCCACCTGCATCTTGCTATGCGGGACCCGCTGGATCAAGTTGCCATTCAGGATGTGCGCCTCCTGGTACAGATGCCCGTAAAACCGCTGCTGGCCGCAGAGAATGATATTCTGGCCAGCTTAGACCGGATCTTCAGCCAGGTTTCGGCAGCCAGGGCCGCGGACGAATTTGTGCAGGCCCAGTCCGGGTTGTTGGATGGTTTGGATGATGCCGCCCTGGACATCAACTCTGCTCCCATCGTGCGCCTGGTGAACGCATCCCTGGAAAACGCCGTGCGCAGCGGGGCCAGTGATGTGCATCTTGAGCCGGACCAGGACCAGATGCGGGTGCGCATTCGGGTGGACGGTATCCTGCAGGAGGCCCTGACCACCAGTCTGAAGACCCACGGGGCTGTTTCCAGCCGGGTGAAGGTAATGGCAAACTTGAATATCTCCGAAAAAAGGATTCCCCAGGACGGGCGTATCATGATTACCGTTGACCGGCGGGAGATCGACCTGCGTGTATCCACCATGCCCACCACCTATGGTGAGAAGATCGTGATGCGTATTTTAGACCGGGCCCACTTTTTGGTGGGCAAAGAGAACCTTGGCTTTGGCCCCGCAGATAGCGAAAAGTTTGACCGGCTGGTCAGTAAGCCCTACGGGATCATCCTGGTCACCGGCCCCACCGGCAGCGGCAAAACCACCACGCTCTATTCCATGCTGGCAGAGCTGAATGATAACCAGAAAAATATCATCACCCTGGAGGACCCGGTGGAATTTGATATGAAGGGGATTAACCAGACCCAGATCAATGTTAAGGCCGGCTTAACCTTTGCCACCGGGCTCAGAGCCATTTTGCGCCAGGACCCGGATATCATTATGGTGGGTGAAATCCGTGACGCGGAAACAGCGGAAATCGCCGCCCGGGCAGCTCTGACCGGACACCTGGTCTTGAGCACCCTGCACACCAATGATGCTCCGGGGGCGGTGGCAAGGATTATGGACATGGGTGTCGAACCTTTTCTTATCTCCTCTTCCTTGGTCGGGGTGGTGGCCCAGCGCCTGGTGCGTAAAATATGCCCTGTGTGCAGGCAACAGTACGAAGCAGGCGAAAGGGAGAAGCTTATTTTGCGTTATCCCCTGGAGCAAACCCTTACTCTCGCCAGAGGCACCGCTTGCGACTATTGCCATAAAACCGGTTATAAAGGCCGGACAGGTGTATTTGAGATCATGGAAGTGGGGAAGGAGCTTCGTTTAATGATTGACAAAAGGTGTTCCACCGATGAGCTGCGGGATGCTGCCGTTAACCAGGGCATGGTCCCCTTGTGGCAGGATGCCCGACAGAAAGTATTTCAGGGCATTACAACCCCGGAGGAAATGCTGCGGGTTACTTACACAACCTAACAGACAGCGGGGCGAGGTCAGATGACGGAATTCAGCTACCGGGCCATGAATAACCGGGGACAGATGGTAACCGGAATAATTAACGGTGATAATGAGTCGGCTGTACGTCAAAATCTAAAAAAGGAGGGCTTATTACCCGTTGAAATAAAAAAGGGCAAAAGCAGCCTCTTTGCCCTGGAGCTTCCTTCAATTAAATTAAAGAAACAAATCAGCAGTGCGGCCCTAAGCCATTTCTGCCGCCAGCTGTCTGTTATTATCTTCTCCGGGGTGAACTTATTGAAAGGTCTGGAAATCATGGCTCAGCAGACTCCGGACAAATTGATGCGTTCCGAAGTGGAGCGCATGTACCGTGAGGTACAGACCGGCCGCACCCTTTCTGAGGTCATGGCCGAACAGGGTTCCCTGGTACCGGAACTGTTGACCAGCATGGTGGCCACCGGGGAGGCCAGCGGCACTCTTGATGAGGTGCTGCGCAATATGGCTGCCTTCTATGAGAAGGAGCACCGTATCAGGCAAAAGATTAAATCCGCGGCTGTTTATCCCCTTGTCATAATTGTCATGGCCGTTGGTCTTATTATTTTTTTCTTTAATTTCTTACTGCCACAGATGGTAACCTTGATCACCGCCAGTGGCGGGGAGCTTCCTATGTTAACCAGAACAGTAATTGGGATCTCCAATTTTATCACTAAATACTATCTTATCCTCCTTGCTGCCGCACTGGGAACAGCAGTATTGCTAAGCCGGTATTTAAAGACACCGGAGGGTCGTCTGAACCGGGATAAATGTATCTTACGTATCCCCCTGCTTGGTAAAACCCTGCGCCATGTGGCCACCATGCGCTTTGCCAGAACGGCATATATCTTAATTAAAAGCGGCTTACCCTTGCTGCAGGGGTTGGAATACATTAAACAAAACGTTAATAACGCCCTGGCGGAAAAGGCGGTGGACTACGCCATTGAAGGTCTGCAAAAAGGTGAATCCCTAGCTGCTAACCTGGCCAAGGCCAATTATTTTGACAGCATGTCCATCCAGATGTTTTCCATCGGGGAAGAAACCGGGGAATTGGAAAAGGTGCTGGAAGAGATGGCCGACTTTTACGATCAGGAATCTGATACAGGTTTTACCAAACTTTTGGCACTGGTTGAACCGATGATGCTGGTGGTTATCGGCAGTATTGTAAGTATCGTCATAATATCTGTTATGCTGCCGATGATGGATATGTTTACTCATATCAGGCGCTGATACCTTTAAGGGATGTATATAAATATGAAATTATTAGCTAAATTTATTTCAACCCTATACATTGATTTCCGCGGGGAAGTTGTCCGTGTGGTCCAGGGGCGCCCCATGGATAACAACCTTAATTTTGTTGTGGACAGCTTCGGTTCTCTGGCGCTGCCCGGTCTTCCGGGTTTTAAGACGAACGAAGAGTTAACCGTCGCCAATGTCAAAAGGTTGAAGAAGTTCCTGGTTAATAAGAAAATGAAGGCTATCAGGGTGGTGGCCGGGCTAGGCCAAAGCGGGGTTATTACCCGTAATGTCAGGGTGCCCAAAATGGCTCCAAAGGATTTGGACAGTATGATGAAACTGGAGATTAACGACTACCTGCCCGTTAGCCCGGTGGAATATGCCTTTGACTATAAGGTGATGGCTGAGGTGGAAGAGGATGGCCGGGCCTACCTGGAACTGATGGTGGCAGCGGTGAGTCATAAACAGGTGAAACAATGTGTCTCCCTGCTGGAGCGAGCGGGACTAAAGCCCGTGGTCTTTGATATTTTACCCAATATGTTACATCGTCTCTTTGGACATCGGGCGTACCAGGATAATTTAGTGGTAGACGGGGGGCTGGATGGGACCCGTTTGGCTATCTTTAAAGGGACGTCCTTATTTATGTATGCAGATATTCCTTTTGTTATTGAGCCCCAGGGGGACAATGACTTTTCCGTTTTGGCCGGGGAACTGCGCGGCTTTCTGGAGTACTTTGCTTCTCGTAATTTTGGTAAAACCGTGGGCGGTATCACGATTACAGGTGAATTAGCGGCATATCCTGGTATAGCTGAAATCATGGGGCAGTTTTTTCCCTTGCCGGTAACAGTCGGGTTATCCCAGGCCGGCCCCTTGAACTTTAAAGGTAAAGCCGTTAAATTTGCATCTCAAGCAGCCGTCTATGCCGGTAATTTGGGATTGATGATGAGAGAAAGCAAATACCAGCCTGCAACCGATGTTCCGGTGACCTACAGCACACCGGCATCCTCCGGGGCGTCCCTTGGGGCATAAGGTGAGGTAGTTCATTTGATAGCGAAGGTAAAGGATATCAACTTTCTAGCTGCACGGAACATTCGGGCCAGAGAAAAAAGAAAGACAATTATTTTAATTGTGGTTTTAGTCCTGGTTTTCTCAGCAGTGACCTTGGTTCCTTATGGATATTTACAAGGGCGTCTGTTACAAGACCGGCAGGAACTGGCCCAAATGCAAAGCAAATACCGTCAGGTAAAAGAAACTGCTGACCAGGTGGAGGAGCTGGTTAAAAAACGAACTGCTAGCGAGAGCCAGGTCAAACAATTAAAGAGCTTGATTGAAGGAAGAAGCACCTGGCCAAAAATGTTAAAAGAACTGGAAATGAGTGTGCCCGAGGACGTGTGGTTTATTTCCCTGGAACTTAAGTATGAAGGCAAAGACAAACCGGAGGAGGAGAAGACTTCGGATAACGCGCAGAAAGATCAAGAGTCCACGCAACAGTCGTCAGGGCAAACTGAAAAAACTGAAAACGAGGAAGTCATAGTTGTCCAGCCCCCCCCAAATCAGGCGGTAATTAAAGGAAAAAGCATTAATTTAGAACACATTGGCCGGTTTATTTATAAATTAAACGGGTTACCCTATTTCAGCAAAGTGGAACTGCAGGAAATTAATAGGGACATGGGAACAGGAAGCCTGGAGTTTACCATCATGGCTCCGCTGAAGGAAGGTGCGAGCCATGCTAAATAAGATGAATAGGCGCGAAAAGATTTTACTGTTTATTACCTTACTGACAGCTTTGTCTTATGTTTTTATCCAATATGCTTTTTGGCCAGCCTTTAGTGAATACCGGCAAACCAAACAGGAAATCAGCCAATTACAACAAAATATTCGCCATGCTGATGTCATTAGTATAACGAAAACAAAAGAGGAGGACAAGCTTAACCTGGCTCAAAAGAATTTAGATCAACTAATCAGTAAATTCAGCACCAATATGCAAGACGGCTTATTTTTGGTTAAATTCAGCCGTAAATTAAAGCAAGAGCAGGTATCGCTGCATAAGTTTAAACCGCTGGATATTGCATACCGCCAGACGGTATTGGTGTTACCTGTGCAAGTGGAAATGATTGGCGAGTATCCTCACATAACTAATATGCTCGATTTTTTAGAAAATCAGGCTAATTTAACGGAAATATCGCATCTATTGGTAGAAGGGCTTAAGCCAGATGAGGAAAGCGCTGTCAGTGGTGTCTTTAGGGCTAAAGGTGTTGTGAGGGCTAAATGTCTCCTGTTGATTTACTCCCAGCCCACTCCCCAGGGCAGCTTGGTCCTGGAGGACATTAAAAATTGGCCTTTTGGTAAGCTTAACCCCTTTAAGAGTATAGAATAACAGCATATACTGATAAACAGGATAAGAACTGGGATTTAACCTTTGCTACGGTGTGGAATTTTAAAAAAACCGGTTTCAGGCAGTACAACAGCAAACTCCTCGCCTCCATAGCGTGCCACTAGATCACCTGGTCTTGAAATTGTCAACATCAATGCACATTTTAACCCAAGGGGTGTTTTCCGCTGGCCGGACGGGCATCTTCCCTGGGTCACATCCTGCGATGAATCTTGTCAAGGTATTACTTTAACTTTAATGTAAAGCGGGGGTTGCGCATGACGCCCACGGCATTGTAGGGAGTCAGGTCAAGCCTGTCAAACAGGTTTTTGCGTCCCGGCATTTTTTCTTTTTTGGCGGCCTTTTGACGTTCTCTCATTATTTTCCTGTCGGGGTGTGACAACTAAATCCCACCTTTAAGACTATTCCTGTTCGCGTGTATCTTCAGAACGGCGCTGCCGTCTTTTTTTCCTGTTCGCTTTTTCCCCATGTTCACCATAGTAGTGGTAGTAATAGTAGTAATAGTAACCAGTACCGTTGGAAGGAATCTTGTTGAGGACAACGCCGATAATATTGGCCTTGACATTTTCCAGCTGCTCCTTGGCTTTTTGGGCCACCTCCCGCGGGATATCACCAAAGTTGATTACCAGGATGGTGCCGTCAACATAGCGGGAAAGCAGGGCCGGGTCGGTTACGGCAAGGGCAGGAGAGGAGTCAATCAGCAGGAAATCGCATTGCTCTTTAATTTTTTCCAACAGCCTGCTGAAGGCCGCGCTTACCAATAGCTCCGAGGGGTTGGGGGGCAGGGGCCCGCTGGTGAGAATATAAAGGTTTTCCGCTTCGGTTTCCTGCAGGGCATCTTCAACGGTGAGGTTTTCTTCCACAAGCAGGTTTGTGAGCCCCACCTTATTGTCCAGGCCGAAAACGCGGTGGATAGCAGGACGGCGCAGGTCCCCGTCAACGATAATGACCCTGGCGCCGGTGCGGGAAATGGTTACGCCCAGGTTGGAAACTGTTGTGGTTTTACCTCCGTCGGGCAGGGGGCTCGTGACCAGTATGGAGCGGATGGGCTTGTCCAGCCCTGAAAAAAGGATATTTGTCCTTAAAGAATGATAGGCCTCTACTATGGGAGATTTGGGGGAAGTAAGCGTAATAAGATTAACTTTTCCGTCATAACTATCTGTTTGCTTTTTTCTCATCTTCAGGCAGACAGTCCTTTCCGCAGTTTCCCTGCAAGGTCGCTATTTTACTTTCCGGGAAAAGTCCGGTATGGCCGCCAGGACGGGCAGCTGCATGGTATTAATGACGTCTTTGGGGAGCTTGATGGTGTTATC
>QZJM01000007.1 GCA_003605065.1 Dethiobacter sp.
GCTGACAGAACAGTTTTCTTATGTCCTGACAGAGTTTTAAATTGAAAATGCTTCATGTCAATTTTTTTGAGGGAACGAATTTGTGGAATGATGTACTAGAGCCAGGAGACTGGGAGAGGGCTGATAGAGCTCAATTTTTACGGATTTTACCTCCTGGCTTAAAGAGTGTATTCAGAAAGTCTTCAGGTGGCGTTAACGGCAAGCATTAACAAATTAACAGACTATACCATAATTACTAATAATTAACATGTTGTTCTTTGAAAACTCTATAATTGGCAGGCATAAATAAACCCTTCTTTCCTTAAAGCAGGCACAGGGTTTCATGTTTAGCAGAACAACCAGCAACGCAGCGATCCAACTTTAAGATAAGAAGCCCGAATTTAAGCGCAGACAGCGGTTGTGCCGGCACCCAGGATATTAAGCAGCAGTCCCTTTTTATCCAGCCCTGTACTTTCCAGCTCCTGTGTAATCCAGGCATCCAGGTGCATATTCATCGCGGAGAGGTGAGCCAGGTTGTACCAGTAGCAGTTATCCCTGACACGGGCACAATCCAGGCCAAAGTCGTTGTAGCGTTTATTTATCCTTTCTGCAGCTGTTCTTTTATTATACAAGTGCTGCCACAGTTTAGACCCCCTGGGGATACCCGTGAAGATACGCCTGTATTTCGATTTTGGTGGTGATCTGCGGATGTCAAATCTGGTATATGTTCAAAAATGATCAGTTGATTTAAATATCGAATTAATTCTTTTAAATGCTGCTGAAATCAGCCAATTTCAGCATAAAGTAAAAACACCCCACTTGGGGGTGAAAAATATCTATCCACAGTGCCTGAAGCTGCTTGGATAGGGGATTTTAGACTTTCTGAAAAAACTCGATATTATTTTGGAGGTGTAGTTCTATATGGAAGAAGAAAAATCAGGTTTAAATGTTGGCGATTCAGTTAAAGTAAAGAGAGGAATAATGTGTCCTGACCTGGAATCTTTGTGTATCGAAGGGTGGCAAGGTAGAGTTTTAGGAATCATTGAAGAAGATAGTAAAATCTTGATTAGAATCAGTTGGGATAGCATAACGTTAAAAAATATGCCCCCGTACTTCATTGACCAATCTAACGAAGACGGTCTGGATTTTTCGGAGATGTACCTCTGGTCTGAAGAACTCGAACCAGCAGAATGTAGGGATACTGAGGAAGATGTCAATAAGTTCTTGGAGAAGATTCCTGAAAGTCACTGGTGGGGCGGACTAGGCGAGCAAGGTAAAAGAATCCAAAGAGTGCTTGCCGGCATTGATGATAAAAATACGATGGAGGCGCTAAAAGCTTGGAACGACTATCTGGAAGAAAAACTAACCTACCCTTTTACTGCTAAAGTTGCAGAGTACCAAGAAAAAGGACCGTTCCAATCTGGTGACGCAGTTGTCGTAAAAAAGATCACTATGCTTGATGAGCATTACGGTATTATTGTTCATTTAAAGGAAGGAGACATCCCACTCTGTGAGTTGGAGGTTCAAAACAATGATTCACCAAACTATCAGCCTGTGAATGATTATTGCGTCTGGTTTGCAAATTGATGAGATCGTTGATGCAATTAACGAAGGCAAGCTACATTTATTGAAACCAGCATTTATGGAAATCCTTTTTTACGACTGATGAGGCATGAAATTGAAGCGCTCGTTATTAAAAAGTTCGGAGAAGAATATCTGAACAAAAAGAATGCCCAAAAAGAGCTTGCCCAGGTTAAAAAAGAGCTGAAGGAAATAAAAGCAAGGATGGAATCGCTTGAGCAGAGGAAGAACGGACTGTTACAAATACTTGACCAATAAAAGTGAATTATTTAAAAAGGCTTGATCTGTGAATGCTGAAAGGGGGTTATATGAATGAGATTGGCAAACTTTACAACGCATGACCAAAAAGAACATATTTTTAAGTGGAACCAGTTTGGCTTTAAGATCGATCCAAAACCGAGAGCACCACTAATAAATTATGAAACCAAAGATTGGACGGAAGAAGCTATATTGGAAGCTGTAATAGATGAATTAACTCAGCTAAGATACGAAGGTTTTGAGGCTATTCTGATACGAAGGTTTTGAGGCTATCAGCACTCCCAGTAGCTGTATGCTCTATGCCTGGATGCTTGCCTTAAAATATCAATTCAGGGTCGTTATGGCCAAGACATTACCTGATAAGCCACCCAACGCGGGAGAATCATTGGTAGGCTGCAGCCTGCTTCCAACTCCTGTCCAGGTGCATAACTACCCCTGGTTAGGAAGCTTTGAATGATCACTGAAAAGTATATGGAAACATTTGCTCTTAAGGAATGGCAAAAAAAATGGAATACATAAGCGGTATCGTCGAGCGTATCACCTACACAAACGAAGAAAACGGCTTTTGCGTGATCAAGATCAAGGCCAAGGGCTTCCCGGAGCTGGTAACGGTTGTCGGCAATCTTGCTGCTCTCAACGTGGGCGCTGTTTTGTGTCTTAAAGGTGAGTGGAAACACGACAGCAAATACGGCAGGCAATTCAGCGCAGCAGACTACAGGGAAACGGTCCCCGCTACAATCGCCGGTATCGAAAAATACCTGGGTAGCGGTCTCATCAAGGGTATCGGGCCGGTAAATGCGCGCCGCATTGTAAGACACTTTAAAGAAAACACGTTAAAGATTATTGAAGAAGCAGCGGACGAGCTGGTCAAGGTTGAAGGCATCGGCAAAAAACGGGTGGAGATGATCAAAAAGGCCTGGCAGGAACAGAAAGAGATTAAAAATGTCATGCTCTTTCTGCAAAGCAGCGGTGTCTCCACCGCCTATGCCGTTAAAATATTTAAAACCTACGGTAATGAGAGTATCAGCATCGTCAAAAACAACCCCTACCGGCTGGCCGATGACATCTGGGGCATCGGCTTCAAAACAGCCGACAAAATTGCCCAGCAGCTGGGGTTTGATAAAGGGTCATATGAACGCTGCCGCTCTGGAATCATGTATGTCCTAAGCGAATTCTCCAACCAGGGACACTGCTATGCGACCAGAACGCAGCTCATCTCCGAAGCGGTTAAGATTCTGGAGCTGGAAGAACCCTTAATGGAAGAAACCCTGAACCGGATGATCAAGGAAAAGTCCGTTATTCTGGAAGGCGAAGACGCGATTTATCTGCCCCCGTTTTATTACAGCGAAACCGGCACCGCACAAAGAATCACGGACATCCTGACCGCAAAACCAAAACCATTGCCTGCAAATATCAAGCAGATTATCCAAACACTCCAGCAGGAGTGCGGTATTGAGTACGACGACATACAAAAGGAAGCCATCAGCACTGCTGTTTGCTCCAAGTTTATGGTTTTAACCGGCGGCCCCGGCACCGGCAAGACTACGATCACCCTGGCGATCATACGTATCTTTCAAAAAATGGGCAGCAGTATCCTGCTGGCAGCCCCCACCGGCCGGGCCGCCAAACGGTTAGCTGAAACCACCGGCATGGAAGCCAAGACCATCCACCGGCTGCTCGAATACAAGCCGGCTGCAGGTTACCAGAAAAACGCTGAAAACCCTCTGCAGTGTGATGTGTTAATTGTAGACGAAACATCCATGGTGGATATTATTTTAATCTACAACCTGCTCAAGGCCATCCCTGATAAGGCAGTGGTTATCCTGGTAGGGGACGTGGATCAACTCCCTTCTGTCGGTGCGGGCAATGTACTTAAAGACATAATTAACTCGGGCGCTGTCACGGTCATTCAGCTCAAAAAAATCTACCGGCAGGCGCAGGGCAGTGCCATCATTACCAATGCCCACCGTATTAACCAGGGCAAGCAGCCCCTCCTTAAAGGTGGGCGAAACAGCGACTTTTTCTTTATTGAAGAGGATTACCCGGCCAAAGTGGCCGAAACCATCCGGTTGCTCTGCAGCAAAAGACTGCCGGCTTACTACAAGGTCAATCCGATCCGCGATATCCAGGTGCTCTGCCCCATGCAGCGCGGCGAAACCGGTGCCCAAAATTTAAACCTGCTCCTGCAGGAAAGCTTAAACCCCACCGATGTGATGCTCCGTTACGGCGGGACCGTATACCGCTTACAGGACAAGGTGATGCAGATAAAAAACAACTACGATAAAAATGTCTTTAACGGTGATATAGGCGTGATCACCAGGATTGACGCAGAAGACAGGACCCTGGCCGTCATTTTTGATGGAAACGAAGTGGATTATGATGTTACCGAGTTGGACGAGGTGGTTTTAGCCTATGCCACCACGGTCCACAAGAGCCAAGGCAGCGAATATCCCATAGTAGTGGCTCCGCTTACCATGCAGCATTACATGATGCTGCAAAGAAACCTTCTCTATACCTGTGTGACCCGGGCAAAAAAGGTATTCGTACTGGTCGGGACCAAGAAGGCCATTGCTATTGCTGTTTCAAACGATAAGATACGGCAGCGGAACACCTTGCTGGCAAAAAGGCTGGCGGGTGGAATGAAAAACTTTGGGGACGAACCTGTTTTTGCGATAAAAACATAAACCATAGGGATAATATCAAGATATCTTTCAAGGCTGGACCTCAATGAGATAAAGAGGATGTTGATCTGCATATTCCGGAGTAAACCGAACGGTTATTCCAGACCAACCGAACAGCGATTCCGCTGTGAACCGAACAAAAGTTGCAGGTCTGGCAAAATCAGCGGTTGCTTTATCGTAAAAAGAAGTTTTGATTTAAGGTTTTATTTGAAGATAGCGGCCGTCATTATTTGGCAGCTACTATCTTTATTTATTTACATGGTTCTCTCCCATAAGCAGGAATTTGATAGAAAATTATTGAAATATAGATATATTTGAATTAATGGCAGATAAATGGCATGAAATTCCTGGGCCGAGAATTAACAAACATCAAAGGGATCTTCTTAAAGAACGGATCATCAAAGACTTTGATATACTTTTTTGGAACAGTCTGAAGAACAATATCCCGGTGTATCGCCGGTGAATCTTTAGTGATAATATACCACCTTAGCATTTCGTCGAGATTGCAGAATTAGGAAACAACTCCAAATGTCTATAATGGGAAGATGAAAACAAAAGCTATATTTATTAAAGGAGCCTTTTATGAATAAACTCAATTCAACAATAATAGATGAGGCAAATCCAAAAAAATGGAAGCTGCTTTACAAGATCGCAGGCTATGCGGCTATTATTATGATATTAATTATAACTGTTCAGATTGCGATTTTTACCATTTCCCCCATGCCCGATTCTGTAGAAAGCTGGTTTGAAATGTCCCATAACAACTGGCTTATAGGCTTAATCCATTTAGATTTTCTTTATATCATAAAAACCTGATAGTGGCCATAATGTACCTTGCTTTTTATTTTTCTCTTAAGCGAATAAATGAAAGCTTAATGGTTATTGCTCTTTTATTTGGTTTTCTTGGTATAGCAGCATACTTGTCATCAAATACAGCCTTTGAAATGCTGTCCCTTAGCAATCTATATTACAACGCGACTCTGGAGACAACCAGAGCTATGTATCTTGCTGCAGGTCAAGCTATGCTTTCAACCTGGCAGGGGACCGCATTTGATACGTATTATGTTTTAAATGCCATTACTTTAATAATCATAGCCAGCGTTATGTTTAAAAGCTCTGTTTATAGTAAAAATACCGCTACAATCGGATTAATTTCAGGCGTACTAATGGTGATCCCTTCAACAGCAGGAACAAGCGGGTTTATTTTTGCCCTAGCATCACTTATTCCCTGGACTATCTTTGCGATATTAGTTGCAATTAAATTTCTGCAGTTAGGTGATATAGGCACAGCAAATGACTAGTTTTGTACAACACTGCTCAGTATATTTGTAATGTCTATTATGGGAATTTAGAGATTTTGCTATTACTATTGTTTCTAATAAATAAAAAGAAGGTGAAATAAAAAATGGCACCAACTGCACAAGATTTCCAAAGCGCATTAGAAGAAGCATTTAAATCAGCTCAAAACCAAGGTGAAGCCTATATTGATATAAAGTCAGGTGACTTACATAAAAGAGTTGGAGAATATCCTGGTAGTAATCACAGAATGCCAGTATGTTGTGATATCATGAAGAGGAATATGAAGACTGCAGATCAAATTTTACAGCAACCGCCAAAAGGGCAAGGCGCATCTTTAGTTATACGTTACAAATGTCACCATTACAGGGTGATATTCCGGTTTTGTAAGTTGGTAGTCTGAGAATAGAAAAGCAGCATCGGATAGAAAGCCCGCCGGGAGGCGGTTTTTTTTATGCCTTTTTAGTCGTTTTAAAAGGGATGTGGGATTAGAGGGAGAATATGGACTTCCATTGGCAAGCAAATAAAACAAGAAGGGCGAGGCCTCCACTACAAGGACATCCTCGCCCTTCCGAAAGAAGGCTTACGCCCTTCTCATGATTAGCATAAACGTACGAAGCGGATCAGTCAAGAGTCTTAAACAATCATATTACGAAGCCCTTGTCCGGTGGGTAGGTATATGTCTTATTTGTCAAAGACCTTACCACCGTCATGGCTCCTATACCCGTGTAACACCGCGCCTGCTCGGACCTCTTTACATCCAAAGGATCTACTGTAAACACTGCGGTGTAACGCACGCCCTTTTACCATGCTTCATTATCCCCTTTGCCCGGGTCCTGGACGTAGTCAGGGAAGCGGCCATTATGAGCATCTGTCACAACTTGCATACCATTGAAGAGCTGGCTGAATTTTTAGCTGTGGATCCTACCACCATTGCCCGCTGGTGGCGGATTTTTCGCAGCAAAGCCAGTATGATGCTGCAGGCTTTAAGCGCTATACTTGCCCAAACTCCGCAGTTGGCCGACTGGGCCCGCGGTAACGTTGATACTTGGCGTGAGCGGGGCTGCAAGATCCTGGAGTTAATCGGCCGCTGCCGGGCCACATTTTACCCCCGTTTCATGTTTTGCGGCTTTGCCTGGGTCAACCTTTTCGATCCCCACCTTTTGTTTAAACGCAAGGGAATGCCCGACAGAACTCCCGGTAGTGCCAACACCGGGTAGTTTGTCATGACCTTTTCTTCCGGTGCAGTCCCGTCAAACCTTCAGAATCTGCCGTCACAACCCCCGGCACACCAACTGTCACCGGACCCAACCCCTTATGCCACCCCATACCGGCATGCTTTTTAGCCCAACCAACATAAACTGCCATAGCAGCACCAATATCTGTAGTAGATAATAGCAGCATGGAGGTGATGTCCATGGAGCGAAACAAGGCAGAACAAATCGCCAATTTCCGTTACCGGCTCATTTCGCCCATCGTTTGCCAAGATAGTCTCTACTTCGGGGAGACAACCGAGCTTATCCGGCAGGCCGCCGAGAAAATCTATCAAATCCCCGGCAGCAGGAAAACCAGGGTCAGTCCCCGTACCATCGAGCGTTACTTGAAAAAATATCGTGAAGGAGGCTTTGATGCACTGATGCCAAAGACCAATCCAGGCACAACAAGGATCCCGCAGGAGTATCTTGATCTGGCGATCTCCCTGAAACAGGAGAACCTGAAAAGGCCCGTAACTCAGATCATTGAAACACTGGAACTCTCGGGTAAAGTACCACACGGTCTGCTTAAACGCAGCACCCTCTTGTCAATTAGCACATAATCTTCACCCAAAGGAATAAGATTTATTCAAAATAAAGGTGTATCAATCTCCCCCTCTCTTCTTTGTAATTTGATAAAATTTAATCAAATTAGGAAGGAGAGAAAAACACATGCAGATTATCCATGCTTTTCACATTTCCCCCCGGGAGTATTACGCAAAAGGTAAGGATAATATCATCAGCCATTATTCCAAAAAGGTCTTCAACGATTCCTGACAGCTTTTTCAGTGTTCTGGATAATGTTGAATGACTGAATTTATCAAGACCAAATATATTTCTGACTTTTGCGGCTACGCTGCGCATACTCAAATCACTGGAAAGATACAGGACTGCAGCATAAAGATAGACATATACCGGGTATTTTCTGTAAGGGAGTTTGATGGCAGGCCATATTACTATGTTTTTTTGTATTGATTTTATCCAGCATCAATGTTACTATCATATTGGTTTTTAGAACTGTGCGGAGCTTTTAATTGACACTAGTGGATGGCGGTCCGGGGGTCAGTTAAAAGCTTGCTCTATTTTCAAGAGATTCACAGCAAACATTGAAAATCGATATGCAAGGGGGTACAGTTCATGCTTTCTGTAGATTGGCGCCAATGCTGGTTTCAAAATCCATTAGCGCGCTAAAAAAAGTATACCACGTCATTGGTATACTTTCTGGATAGCATTGGTTGCGTTTTTGGTACCCTCAAATCGTAGCGTATCCATACTGGGAAATAAGCATTATAAACTTTTCCGACCATCTTAATTTATTTTATAAGACCCAATGAGGTGCTGAGAAATCAGCGCCTTTTCCTTTTTTCCTTTGTGGTGTATACAAATACACTCTAATATGGTATAATATAGAGTGTTATTGTACTGCAAAGGAGGTGCATCATGGACAATATCGAGAAAATCAGAGAGATGCTCGCGCAAAACAATGGAATAATTACCGCTTCACAGATTACGGAGGCCAATATACCAAGGCATTATCTGAAAAAAATGCTGGACATGGAGCTCCTGACCAAAGTTGACAGGGGGATTTATATCAAGCCGGAAATGTGGGAAGACGAAATGTATATATTGCAGTACAAGTACAGCAGAGGCATTTTTTCTCACGAAACGGCTTTGTATATTCATGGCCTGACGGACAGGACACCCATGAAATATGCCATGACATTTCCCTATGGGTATCATGTGCATTCCCTAAAAGAAGAAAATGTAAAAATTAAAAAATCCGTCAAGGATCTATACGATCTTGGGTTGACCAATGGCGTTTCGCCCTATGGCAATCCGATACGTTTGTACGATGTGGAACGGACGCTTTGTGATATTGTCAAGGGCAATAACACCTGTGACATCCAGATTGTGAATCAGGCCATGAAGCAGTACGCCAAGATGCCGGGGAAGAATATCACACAGCTTTTTGAGTACGCCGAGAAAGTGCGGGTAAAACCCAAAATACTGAACTATATGGGAGTTTTGCTATGAAAACGAAGAATCCGATGCAACTGAAAGCATATATAAAAAAGAGAGCTGCCGAAAAAAACATTTCCGCCCAGCTTGTCATGCAGAACTACATGCTGGAGCGGCTGCTGGAACGTATTTCCGTATCCAGGTATCAATCCAATCTGATCTTAAAAGGCGGCTTTTTGATTTCAGCCATTGTTGGACTGGATACAAGGGCGACGATGGATTTGGATGCCACAATCAAAGGTTTTGACGTTACGCATGATACCGTCAGGAGAATTTTTAAGGAAATAGGCTCCATTCCCATTGAGGATGATGTCAAATTTGAAGTGCTGAATACGTCCGATATACGGGAAGGCGACGATTATCCGGGAATCAGAGTATCTTTGAGGGCCAATTATCCTCCGCTGGCTGTTTCGCTTTCGCTGGATGTTACGACTGGAGACAAAATCACTCCCAGAGCAATAGAATACTCCTTTAAACTTCTTTTTGAGGACAGAACGATCAAAATCATGGCGTACAATATGGAAACGGTGCTTGCGGAAAAGCTGGAAACTGTAATAACCCGTGGAATTGCGAATACAAGACCAAGAGATTTTTATGATATTTACATCCTGTATCAGCTCAGAGGCCATGAATGCGATAAAACGGTGTTGAAAAGCGCTTTAGTGGAAACTGCTTCCAGACGAAAAAGCATTTCTGTCATGTCAAATTACAAAACGGTGTTGGAAAACATCGCCGCAAGTGAACAAATGAAAGGCTTTTGGAGAAAATACCAAACAGATTTTGACTATGCGAAGGACATTAATTTTACGGATGTCTGCCATATGATTGTTCGGGTTTTTGATGAAATTGGTTTTTAAGAGATACAATAATAAAACTCTATCTCATTGAAAATTTGAGTTTGCTTGTATTTATTAAATGCAATAAGAACATAAATTTATCCCCAATTATGGTGTGGGTGCTGAAAGAATCAGTGCCTTTTTCTTTTGCCCAAAATCAAAGAGGAGGTTTTGTCATTTATGAAAACCTATCAGGTGAAAATCAGAGAAACGCTCCGCGTGGCCGTTGTGATCGAAACAGAAAGCGCGTAGCATGCCAGCGCCGTCACGATGGTATGGTCATACGTCGGGGAATTGATTTTCAACATGCTGGTCGGCACAGTGAAGATGGCCGACCGCATGGTGCGGGAAATGATGGGGCCACACTAGTTTTAAAAATTGCTGTTGTATTTTACGAATAATAAGGGTGGACATAATTCCAGTTTTAAAAACGCCGCTAAAATTAATTTAATATCATTGATTGGTGAAAAAGATATTTTCAGTACTTCAGTTTGTTTAGATCATATTAAACCATTGGCGGGATCATTAATTACGGATACCATTCAAATTTCCGCGGATATTAACAAACGTTTAATTTTCACTGCATTATTGGATCATGATATCGACAACAATAAGAAAAAAATATATGGTACAGAAAAATGTAAGATAAAAATTATAACTGAATTAGCTCGAGCAGCTAATCCGACTTAAACTCCGGGCAACATATTTTTTGAATTTCTTTCTAGATCGGAAGA